>DASUHV010000208.1:0-2672 GCA_036273355.1 Gaiellales bacterium | reverse complement strand
AGCGTGCCGCTGATCGTGAACACCACCATCAGCCCCGCGATCACCGCCGTGTTCAGCTTCTGACCGGCGTTGAACCGGCCCTGCGGCGGCTTCGGGCCCATCTGCCGCACCTGCCACTTCAGCCAGCGGCGGTCGTCGTCGTCGAACTTGTCGATCTGGCCGACGGTGCGGCGCAGCCCGCCGGTCGAGGAGCTCACGATCAGGAGCGTGCCGAGCCAGAAGGCCAGCGCCGCTCCCAGGTGGATCGACTTCCAGAGCCGGCGGTTGGCCGCCACCTCGGCCAGCGACGGCAGGTAGAGGATCAACCCGGTCACCAGCATCGTCAGGAACGAGACGGCGAGCAGCCAGTGCAGCGCCTGCTCGGTGCCGCTGAACCGCCGCACGTACTCGGGCCGCTCAGTAGCCATTCGACCGGCCAACCCACGCGTCCACGTCGTAGCCGCGCTGCTCCCAGAAGCCCTCTTCCAGCTTCGGCACCAGGTCGATCCGCGTCAGCCACTTGACGCCCTTGTAGCCGTACATCTCCGGGATCACCAGCCGCATCGGCGCGCCGTGCGCCTGCGTCAGCGGCTGGCTGTCCATCCCGTGCGCCAGCATCACGTTCGGCATCGTCGTCTGCTGCATCGACAGCGAGTCGACGTAGGGCTGCTCCAGCGAGATGAAGTTGGCGTACTTCGCCTCGGGCGTCGGCTTGGCCCGGTCCCACAGGTCCTGCAGCCGCACGCCCTGCCAGTGCACGCCGCCCACCGTCCACCCGGTGACGCAGTGGAAGTCGGTCGTCTGTCGGGCCTGCGGCAGCGCCAGCACCTCGTCCCAGGAAAGCGACAGCGGCTGCTCGACCGCGCCTGTCACCTGCAGCCGGTAGGTGGCCGGGTCGAAGGTCGGCCAGGGCGGGTTGACCGAGTAGATGCGCCACCCGTCCGGCACCAGCGACCGCACCGCGTTGGGCACCACCGCACCCAGCGGCGAGGCCAGGCGGGACACGCGGCCGCCCACGAACAGGCCGGCGACGCCCGCGCCGACGACGCCCAGAAACACGCCTCGTCCCATTCTCACGTCGTGCATGTCATCTCAGTATCGTGCTTCGTCCGGAACGTGACACTTGGATTGCCGCGATTCCAACCCTGCTCACATTCGCGCCCGGGAGTAGATTGCAGGTGTGAGCAGCGACCCCCTCACGACGTTCAGCGCACCGGTTCGCGACTGGTTCGAGCGCACGTTCGAGCAGCCCACCCGTGCCCAGCAGTTGGGCTGGCCCTCGATCGCCGCGGGCAGCCACACGCTGCTGCTGGCGCCGACCGGCTCGGGCAAGACGCTGGCCGCCTTCCTCTCGGCCCTGGACGGCCTCGCTCGCGACCCCGCCGGGCGCGGCACCCGGGTGCTGTACGTCTCGCCGCTGAAGGCGCTCAACCACGACATCGAGCGCAACCTGCGCGCGCCGCTGGCCGGGATCACGTTCCCGCGCCTGCCCACCGTCGCGCTTCGCAGCGGCGACACCTCGCAGCGCGAGCGGGCCGCCATCCGGCGCGACCCGCCCGACATCCTGATCACCACCCCGGAGTCGCTGTACCTGATGCTGACCTCGGCGGCGCGCGACGTGCTTCGCACCGTCGAGACGGTGATCGTGGACGAGATCCACGCCGTCGCCGCCACCAAGCGCGGCGCCCATCTGGCGCTGTCGCTGGAGCGGCTCGAGCACCTGGCCGGGCACCCGGTGCAGCGGGTCGGGCTGTCGGCGACGCAGCGGCCGCTGGAGGAGGTGGCGCGGTTCCTGGGTGGCGACCGCGACGTCGCGATCGTCGATGCGGGCGCGGCCAAGCAGCTCGACCTGGAGGTGGTGGTGCCGGTCGAGGACATGCGCGAGCTGGGCGGCACACCGGTGGTGGACGGCGAGCCCCGCCAGTCGATCTGGCCGGCCGTCTACCCGGCCCTGCTGGAGCTGGTGCGGAGCCACGACTCCACGATCGTGTTCGTCAACAACCGCCGCTCCGCGGAGCGGGTCGCGAACCGGCTGAACGAGCTGGCCGAGGCCGAGATCGCGCGGGCCCACCACGGCTCGATCGCCCGCGAGCAGCGGCTCGAGGTGGAGGACATGCTGAAGCGCGGCGACCTGCCCGCGCTGGTGGCCACCTCCTCGCTGGAGCTCGGCATCGACATGGGCGCGGTCGACCTGGTGGTGCAGATCGAGTCGCCCAAGTCGGTGGCGGCCGGCCTCCAGCGGGTGGGGCGCGCCGGGCACTCGGTCGGCCAGGCCTCGCGCGGGCGATTCTTCCCGAAGTGGCGCGGCGACCTGCTGGAGACCGCGGTGGTGACGCGGCGCATGCGCGAGGGGGCGATCGAGCACACGCGGGTGCCGCGCCAGCCGCTGGACGTGCTGGCCCAGCAGGTGGTGGCGATGGCGGCCATGGACGAGTGGCCGATCGCCGACCTGCACGCGCTGGTGCGCCGCGCCTATCCCTACAGCGAGCTCTCGGCGCCGCAGTTCGAGGGCGTGCTCGAGATGCTGGCGGGGCGCTACCCGTCCGACGAGTTCGCCGAGCTGCGGCCGCGCATCGTCTGGGACCGCACCGGCGCCAGCATCCGCGGACGCGACAGCTCCCGGCGGCTGGCCGTGATGTCGGGCGGCACCATCCCCGACCGCGGCCTCTACGGCGTGTTCCTGGCCGACTCCG
>DASUHV010000207.1:0-8636 GCA_036273355.1 Gaiellales bacterium | reverse complement strand
CGGCCCGCCGCGCGATGTCGGGCCACTGCCGGGCGGTGCGGCCGTTGGCCGCCGCCGGGTTGACGATCATCACCGTTGCGGTCACGCCTTGGCGTCCACCGCCGCGGCCAGCGCCAGCCGCGTCATCCGCTCGACGCCCATGGCCAGTTCGTCGTCGGCGATGCGCACCAGCTGCGTGCTCCCGACCAGATCGGAGACGGTCAGGATGCAGGCCGTCTTGACCGACCGCAGCGCTCCGATCGTGAACAGCACGGCGGCCTCCATCTCGACCGCCAGCACGCCGCGCTCGGCCCAGCGCAGGTGGCGCTCCGGGTCGGGGTCGTAGAACGTGTCGGACGAGGCGATGGCGCCCACGTGCGGCCGGATGCCGAGGCCCTTGGCAGCGTGGATGGCCCCGTGCGTGAGGCCGAAGTGCGCCGTAGGGGCGTGCGGCTCACCGCCGGTGTAGTGGCGTGAGGTTGCGTCGGCGGGTACCGCCGACAGCGCGATCACGGTGTCGCCCAGCCCCAGGTCGGGCTGCAGGCCGCCGCACGTGCCGATCCGGATCAGGCGCTCCGCGCCCAGCTGCACGAGCTCCTCGATCACGATCGCCGCGCTGGGACAGCCCATGCCAGTGGCCTGCACCGACACCGGCTGGCCCTCGTAGCTGCCGGTGTAGCCGAGCATGCCGCGCTCGCCGTTCACCTGACGGGCGTCCTCGAGGAACTCCTCGGCCACGCGGCGGGCTCGCAGCGGGTCGCCGGGGAGCAGCACGGCGGGCGCGTAGTCTCCCATCTCGGCTCGCAGGTGGATCGGCATGGCCGCCCAGCTTACCGTCAGCGCGCCAGCAGGCCGATCGACAGGCCCGGCAGGTCGTAGCCGTCGCCGTCGCGGTAGGGCTCGCACCGCTCGGCGAAGTCGCGCTTGACCGCGTCGACCTGTGCGTCGTCCAGCGTCCCGATCACGCCGCCCAGCGACGGCGAGATCTCGGTGACCACGCCCCAGTACTCGTCGATCTCACGGAAGCGCCAGTGCACCGGCAGGTCGCGCAGCTCGATGGCGCCGAACCCGGCCGCGGCCACGAGGCCGCTCAGCTCGCCGCTGTCGGCCAGCCGGAACATGCCGGGCTCGTTCGGGTCGGGCGGCGGCGGCAGCAGGCCGTGGGCTCCAAACGCGCCCTGGATGGTCGTGTTCCACGGATTCGCCTCGCGCGGGCCCCAGACCGCCAGAGCCAGGCGGCCGTCGGAGCGCAGCACGCGCCGCGTCTCGGCCAGGGCCGCAGCGGGGTCGGGCATCAGCATCAGCCCCCAGCGGCACAGGGCCACGTCGAAGCTGGCGCTCTCGAGATCCATCGCCTGCGCATCGACCTGCCTGAACTCCACGTTCCGCAGCCCCAGCTCCGCGGCTCGGCGCTCGGCGGCGGCCAGCATCTGGGTGGAGAGGTCGGTCGCCACCAGCCGCCCGCTCTCTCCGATCAGCTCCGCGGCCAGAAAGCCGGTGTCCCCGGGCCCCGCGGCGATCTCCAGCACCGACTCCCCGGGGGCAGGGGCCGCCATCTCGACCAGCCCCTCGCCGACGGCATGCGAGGACTCCCACATGCGGTCGCGGCGCCGCTCCCAGCCACGGGCGGCCGCGTCCCACATCGTCTCCGGGCTCGGCGGCCCGCTGGTAGCTTCCGGATCGTGCATTGCCAGAGCGTCGCTGTTCCCGGCGGCCGCGTCAACTTCTACGAGGCCGGCGCCGGCCCGCCGGTGGTGCTGCTGCACGGGCTACTCGGATCCCCCGCCTACCTGGCCGCCGTCGGCCGGTCGCTGGCGGCGTCCGGACGGCGCGTGCTGATCCCGGCACTGCCCGGCCACGCCGGCAGCCCGCCGCTCGAGCCGTTCACCTTCGAGCGGGCCGCCGACCACCTGGCCGCGGCGATGTCGGCGGCCGGCGCTGAACGCCCGGCCCTGCTCGGTCACTCGCTGGGGGCGACGCTGGCCGTGCACTGGGCTGCCCGGCACCCGCTGCGCGGCCTGGTGACGGCCTCGCCCGTGGGGATGCTCGAGCTGGACGTGGCAGTGGCGAAGGCGCTGCTGCCTGCGGCTCCGGTCGCCGCGGCGGCCGCTCGCCTGGCCGCTCCGCTGCTCGCCGGCAGCGCGACCGGACGGCGGCTGGTGTTCGGATGGTTCGTGGGCATGGCTGGGCCGCAGCTGGTGCGGCCGTCGCTGGGGCAGCGCATGATCCGCGATGCCGCCGCCGCGTGGCCCGCGCTGGCGGGGGTGATGCCGGAGCTTGGCCGCACCGACCTCGCGCACGTGGCGAGAAACGCGGGCTGCCCGTCGCTGGTGGTCTGGGGCGAGCTCGATGCCCATGCGGGCAACGGCGATGCGCTGGCCGGGGCGCTCGGGGGCGAGCGGCTGGAGCTGGCGGGCGTGGGCCACATGCCGATGCTGGAGGTGCCGTTCAGCTTCCGCCGGGCGCTGGACGGTTGGCTGTAGGCTTCGGGCATGGCCGCACCCGACCCTTGGAGCTGCCCGGACTGCGGCTCGCAGATCGACCTGGCCGGCTGCTCGATCGAGGTCGGCCTGGTGCGCCTGGCCACGCGTGGCGGCGACGGATTCCAGCTCGGCGGGGCCGGCATCGGGCCCGAGCTGGCGGCCGTGCTGGCGTCCTGCGAATGCGGAGGGCGCTTCGCCCCTGGCCCAGGCACGGGCCCGGCGGCGACGGCGCGCTTCGACCCTGATGCCATCCGCGACCCGGCCGCCCGCGGGTGGGCCGCGCTCGAGGCGACCCCGGCGCTGGCCGAGCTGCGCGAGGTGTGGCGGCCGCGGGCGCTGGTGCTGATGGGGCGCGAGCAGGAGCTGTCCAAGGAGGATGTGCTGCGGCTGCGGCTCGAGGAGAAGCTGGCCGCCCTGCAGGCCGAGGTGGAGCGCGCCACCGCCGCCGGCGACAGCGACGCCGCCGAGGCCGCCCACGCCCGGTACATCGAGCTCGGCACCACCTACGTGCGTCGCTTCGTGCGCTCCCATGAGCCGGCCGCCTGATCTCGCAGACCGGGTCGCCGAGTTCGTCGCGGAGCATGAGCTGCTCGAGCCCGGGCAGCCGCTGCTGACGCTCGTCTCCGGTGGCGCCGACTCGCTCTGCCTGTGGGGCGTGATGCGAGAGCTGGGCCATCCGGTGGAGGCGCTGCACGTCGAGCATGGCCTGCGCGGGAGCCGTGGCCTCGACGACGCCGCCTACTGCGCCGCGCTGGGCGCGAGCGTCGTGCCTGTTGACCTGGAACCGGGCGGGAACCTCGAGGCGCGCGCTCGGGAGGCCCGCTACGGGGCCGCCCGCGAGCGGGCCGGCGCCCGGCCGATCGCCACAGGCCACACGCTCAGCGACCAGGCCGAGACGGTGGTCTACCGGTTGGCGTCGTCGTCCGGCCCGCGCGCGATCAGCGCGATGCGTCCGGCCGCGGACGGGGTGGTGCGGCCGCTGCTGTGCGTGACTGCGGCCGAGACGCGGGCCTGGTGCGCCGCGCAGGGACTCGAGCCGCGCGACGACGAGACCAACGCCGACCCCGCATTCCGCCGCAACCTGATCCGGCACGAGGTGATGCCGGCGCTGATGCGCGTGCACCCCGGAGCCGAGCTGAACCTGGCGCGAAGCGCCGAGCTGCTGGCCGAGCTCGACGATCTGGTGTCGGAGCTGGCGGGCGACCACGTCAGCGACGTGATCGACCTCGAGCAGGTGGCGGAGCTGCCGCGCGCGCTGCGCGTGCTGGTGCTGCGCGAGGCCGCGGAGCGTGCCGCCGGGCGGCCGCTGCGGCTGCCCAGGCAGCTGACCGGCCGGCTCGAGCAGCTGGCGGAGCGGCGCGGTGGGGTGGAGCGGCTGTCACTGGCCGCCGACCTCGAGGCCGTGCGCGATCGCACCCACCTCAGCTTTACCGCGCCTGCAATGTAAGCTAGTGCGACATGAGCTCGTACCTCAACGCTCTCGATCCGGAGCACCTGATCGCGGAGACGCTGGTCGAGGAGGATGCGCTGCAGGCGCGCATCTCCGAGCTCGGCGAGCAGATCTCGCGCGACTATGAGGGGCTCGAGCCGCTGCTGGTGGGCGTCCTGAAGGGCGCGGTGTTCTTCATGGCCGACCTGGTGCGGCGGGTGACGGTGCCCTGCGAGATGGACTTCATGGCCGTCTCCAGCTATGGCAGCGGCACCGACTCTTCGGGGGTGGTGCGGATCCTGAAGGACCTCGACGCCAACATCGAGGGCCGCCACGTTGTCATCATCGAAGACATCGTCGACTCCGGTCTCACGCTCTCCTACCTGGTGCGGAACCTGCAGGCGCGCTCACCGGCCACGCTCGAGGTGTGCGCGCTCCTGACCAAGCCCGAGCGCCGCCAGACCGACATCACCTGCCGCTACGTCGGCTTCGAGATCCCCAACCGGTTCGCAATCGGCTACGGCCTCGACTACGGCGAGCGCTACCGCAGCCTGCCCTACGTGGCCGCTCTGGACGAGTCGCGGCTGCCCGAGGATCTGATCTGACCGGCCGTTTCAAGTCGCCACCGGCCGCTGCCGATAGACCAATGCGTGAGGACATCCGATCGTCGTGCCGGCGGCGTATCAGAGGTAGTGGTTCGAACGTCAGGCGCCAATGAGCCGGAAAACCTCCGTGATATCGTTCAGGTCAGTTCCCCAGGCAGGTAGGCGAAGCAACCCGTGAGCAGGTTTTTCAAGAGCGCAGCTTTCCCGATCGTCGTGGTCGTCGTGCTGGCGTTTTTCGCCCAGAAGATGATCATCGACAACTCCAGCAGCAAGCAGGCGAACACCTGGAACGAGTTCACCCAAGCCGCCGCCAGCGGCAAGGTCCAGTACCTGAAGACCAACCTCGGGGACAACAGCCTCAAGTACAGCGTCACCAAGTCTGACGGCAGCCAGACGGTCACCATCGGCATCCCCAGCACCTCGCTGATGGATCAGGCGATCTCGCAGGCCGAGGCCAGCAACGCGAACGTCGTGGTCGACGGCACGCCCACCTCCGGCTCGCCGTGGTGGAGCATCCTGGTCACGATCCTGCCCTTCGTGCTGTTCTTCGCCTTCTGGATCTTCCTGATGAACCAGATGCAGGGCGGCGGCAGCAAGGTCATGAGCTTCGGCAAGAGCCGCGCCAAGCGGATGTCGGTCGACTCGCCCAAGATCACGTTCAAGGACGTGGCCGGCGTGGACGAGGCTGTCGAGGAGCTGCACGAGATCAAGGAGTTCCTCGAGAACCCGAAGAAGTTCCAGGCGCTGGGCGCGCGCATCCCCAAGGGCGTGCTGCTGTTCGGTCCTCCCGGCACCGGCAAGACGCTGCTGGCGCGGGCCGTGGCGGGCGAGGCCGGCGTGCCGTTCTTCTCGATCTCGGGCTCGGACTTCGTCGAGATGTTCGTCGGCGTCGGCGCCAGCCGCGTGCGCGATCTGTTCGAGCAGGCCAAGCAGAACTGCCCGTGCATCATCTTCATGGACGAGATCGACGCCGTCGGCCGCCATCGCGGCGCCGGCATGGGCGGCGGTCACGACGAGCGCGAGCAGACGCTGAACCAGCTGCTGGTCGAGATGGACGGCTTCGAGATGAAGGACAACATCATCCTGATCGCCGCCACCAACCGCCCGGACATCCTCGACCCGGCGCTGCTGCGCCCGGGGCGGTTCGACCGCCAGGTGGTCGTGGACCGGCCCGACCGGGTCGGCCGCAAGCGCATCCTCGAGGTGCACTCGCGTGGCAAGCCGATCGCGCAGTCCGTCGACCTGGAGGCACTGGCCGGCCAGACCCCGGGCTTCACCGGCGCCGACCTGTCGAACCTGGTGAACGAGGCCGCGCTGCTGGCGGCCCGCAAGGGCAAGCGGCAGATCGAGACGCTGGAGCTGGAAGAGGGCATCATGCGCGTCATCGCCGGCCCCGAGAAGAAGACGCGGCTGCTGTCGCCGAAGGAGCGCGAGATCACGGCCGTCCACGAGATGGGCCACGCGCTGGTCGGCCACTACCTCGAGCACAACGACCCCGTGCACAAGATCTCGATCGTGGGCCGTGGCATGGCGCTGGGCTACGTGATCACGCTTCCCAGCGAGGACAAGTTCATGCGCTCGCGGCCTGAGCTGATGGACACGCTGGCCAAGAGCCTGGGCGGCCGCACCGCCGAGGAGCTGGTGTTCGGCGAGATCACCACCGGCGCCGAGGACGACCTCAACAAGACGACCGACACCGCCAAGCGCATGGTCATGCGCTGGGGCATGTCGGAGAAGCTGGGGCCGCGCACCTTCGGGCGCGACTCCGGCCAGCCGTTCCTGGGCCGCGACTTCGGTCATGAGGCCGATTACTCCGAGGAGATCGCGCGCGAGATCGACGACGAGATCCGCCGCATCGTCGAGGACGCGCACGAGCGCGCCCGCAAGGTGCTGTCCGACCACATGGACGAGATGCAGCGCCTGTCGAAGGTGCTGATCGAGTACGAGACGATCGATCGCGAGCAGTTCCAGGCGTTGCTGGCCGGCACGGCGCCGGAAGAGGTCTTCAAGGACCACGAGAAGCACGCCCAGCCGGTGGCCGACGAGCAGCCCGCAAAGCAGCCGTCCAAGCCGCGCACTATCGGCCTGCCGCTGCCCGGCGCTCTGCACCAGAGCAAGCCGCCGGACGCACCCCAGGGCGCGTAGCAGCCCGAGCTCGGCGCTATCACCCGTTCGCGGGGTGGTGTAGCCGCCATGCCGTGACGACACAACCGGGATGGCTTCGCGACGGATCATCCTGCTGCTTGCGAGCGCCGTGGTGGTCTTCGTCGTCTCGACCTCGTCGGCTCCGGCCACGCTGCTACCCGGCCCGATCACGCATCTGCGCGTGGTGTCGCGGACGACCCTGCGCCCGGGCGTCATCTTCACCCACTACCGGGCGAAGGTGCGCGGCTACTCGCAAGCCCAGGAGATCTACAGGGTCTCGTGGGCGATCGGCGACGCCCATGTCACGCTTGGCTCGGCGCTGCTCGGTACCTACCACCCGGCTCAGGAGACGGTCGACGTGCACCCGATCTCCTCACTCGGCGCACCGGCGAGCCTGCTCGCCGCCATCAACGGCGACTACTCCGCGTACACCACGCGTACCGCCTACCGCAACAGCGGCATGCTGGTCAAGCACAGGAAGATCTACAACTTCGGCTGGGGCGGCCCGGGGGTGGGGTATCTCCCGGCCGGCGACTTCAAGATCGGGAGTCCGCGGGCGCGGCCGGTCAGGCTGAAGCTCCCCAACCGGCTGACCGCGACGATCGGCGCGTTCGGCGCCCTGCCGGCGGGCAGCGACCAGGTCGGCGCCTACGACACCGCCGGCACCGTGGTCACGGTGCCGAAGGGATACGCGGCGTTCACGGTCGACTCGACGGCGTTTCGCACGATGCTCAGCGGCAACCGCACCCTGCGCAACCGGACCGGGAGCGACAGATCCGAGCCGGTGGCCGCGTTCGCCTTCGCCGAGCCCAGCTCGGCAAGCACCACGACGTCGCTCCCGATCGTCGGCAGCCAGCCGGCGGGGGCGCAGGTGACCGTGCCCCAGGCCGGGGCGGTCCTGCTCGCGAAGGTCGGCGGCATCGCGGAGGTGGGGCTGTCGGCGCTGGCCGCGTCGGCGAACCCGGCGGTCGACATCAACGGCGACGCCAAGGGCTGGAGCGCGGTGTCCGACGTGATGGGAGGCAAGCCGGAGCTGGTCTCCGAGGGGGTTGCGATATCGTCGCGGCCGGCGATCGTCGACTCCTGGCAGTGGACGTGCGGGGGCGGTTGCTGGCGGCCGGCCCTGATGCGCAGCAGCTCCGGACGGGGATCGCTGATCCTGATCGGCGCCCGCGGCGGAACCGGCCTCACGATGCTGAGCTTCGCGCGCGTGCTGCGACAGCTGGGTGCCCAGCAGGCGATCGGGTTCGACAACAACGGCTCGGCGGAGATGTACCGCCCCGGACACAGGCCGTACACGGGCTACGGCTACGAGCGCTGGCTCCCGACGGCGACCACCCTCCGCTACCGGTAGCTCTAGATGATTGATCGATATCTCTCGCGAGCCTGGCCGCTGCGATCGGTCAGGGTTCGCGCCGGCCAGGGTGGCTACGGCTGCGAACCGTCGCCTCGCTGCGTCCTCGGTCGCGCCAATACGACCCGGTATTGACGCTCCCTGCGTCCTTGCGAGACTCGGTTCTCGCCGTCCAGGACACCACGGAGATATCGATCAATCATCTAGGACGCGCGGTAGGCGGCGACGATCGTGGACCTGCGCTGCTCGGGGAGCGCGCGTTCGGCCCAGCGCAGGACGTGCGCAGCGCCGGGAACCCGGGCGCCGTAGCGGTGGAGCGTCGCGACGTACGCGACCGAGCCGGCGGTGAAGCCGGCCGCGCGGGTTGCCGCCTCGAGCGCTGCGGGCGTGTTCGCACGGTACCGAGCCGGGAACACATCGCGCTCGACCGCGCCGGCGCCCTTGCGTTTGACCAGCACGCGGAGCCGCTGGGGCATGGCCCGGGCCGCCGCCATGAACGGGTTCGACCGGTTGCTGGTCAGCAGCACCAGCCAGCCGTCCGGACGCAGAACCCGGTGGAACTCGGCGAACGTCCGGGCGGGATCGTCCAGGTGCTCGACGACGAAGTTGGAGTAGACGAGGTCGAAGGTGGCGTCGTCGAA
>DASUHV010000206.1:0-3270 GCA_036273355.1 Gaiellales bacterium | reverse complement strand
GTCGGCGGCGATGGCGGCGACGGCGGAGCGGTCGAACTGGTAGCCGACCCCGACCTGCGCGACCTCACCAAGTTCCGCTTCGCATCGCACTTCAAGGCTCCCCGTGGCACGCATGGCCAGGGCTCTGGCAAGCACGGCCGCCGCGGCCGGCCGCTGTCGATCACGGTGCCGGTCGGCACCCAGGTGTGGCTGCGCGACGAGGGCGCGTTACTGGCCGACCTCGCCCACCCCGGCGCCCGCGTCCAGGTGGCCGCCGCCGGCCACGGCGGGGGCGGCAACCGCCGCTATGCGACCGCCAACCGCCGCGCTCCCACCACGGCCGAGGTGGGCGAGCTGGGCGAGGAGCGCTGGCTGGAGCTGCGCCTGAAGCTGGTCGCCGACGCCGCGCTGCTGGGCTTCCCCAACGCCGGCAAGTCGTCGCTGCTGCGCCGCATCTCGAACGCCAAGCCGAAGGTGGCCGACTACCCGTTCACCACGATCGACCCGGTGCTCGGAACCGTCGACGGCCCTGACGGCCAGCTGACCGTGGCCGACGTACCCGGACTGCTCGAGGGCGCCAGCGAGGGCGTCGGCCTCGGCCACGAGTTCCTGGCCCACCTCGAGCGCGCCCGCCTGCTGATCCACCTGGTGGAAGCGTGCGACGACCCGGCCGACGTGATCCGCCGTCGTAACACCATCAACCGCGAGCTGGCCCTGCACGGCGGCGGCCTGGCCGACCGGCCGCAGATCTTCGTGCTGTCCAAGATCGACCTGATCGAGGAGTCCCGCCGCGCGTCGCTGACCGAGGAGTGCGGTGCCGAGCTGGCGGTCTCATCGGCCACCGGCGAGGGCGTCGACCGGCTGGTCGCGCTGCTGTTCGAGCGCGTCCCGGAGCTGCCGGTGCACGACGCGATCGTGCCGGCCGAGGAGCCGGAGCTGGCCGACTTCCTCGTCTACCGCCCAGCTCCGCCGGCCCGCCGCGAGTACAAGATCCTGCGCGACGCGGGCACCCTGCGCGTTGCCGGCCGTGGCATCGAGCGGCTGGCGTCGTCGCTTGAGCTGGACGACCAGGCGGGCGTGGCCGAGCTGACCGCCGAGCTGGAGCGGCTCGGCGTCGAGTCGGCGCTGCAGGCGGCAGGCGCGAAGCCCGGCGACGAGATCCTGCTGGGCGCCCACAGCTTCAGCTTCCAGCCCGCGCGCCAGCCGGAACCCGCCTGATGCGGATCGGCGTGTTCGGCGGCGAGTTCGACCCGCCGCATCTCGGACACCTGGCGGTGGTGCGGGCCGCCCGCGATCAGCTCGCGCTCGGCCGGCTGCTGGTGATGCCGACCGGCCACCCGCCGCACCGCGATGCCTCACCGACGCCGGCCGAGGACCGCCTGCAGATGGCACAGCTGGCGTTCGCCGGCGAGTCCGGCGTCGAGGTCAGCCGGATCGAGCTCGACCGGGAGGGGCCGAGCTACACGGTGGACACGCTGCAAGCGCTGGCGCCGCTGGGCGAGCTGGTGCTGATCGTGGGCGCCGATCAGTGCGATCTGCGCAGCTGGCGCGAGCCGGACGAGATCCTGCGGTTGGCGTCGCTGGCGGTGGCCCCGCGCGAGGGGTATGTCTGTGCTCCCGGCGCGAACGTGACCGAGCTGGCCATGGCCCCCGTCGACCTGTCGTCGACGACTGTCCGCGAACGCCTGGCCGAGGGGGTGGGGGAGGACGCGGTGGATCCCGCCGTGCTGGGCCTGATCAGGGCGCGCGGGCTCTACGGCAGACCTCCGTGCTAGGCTGCTTGAGAGGGTATTTGGAGCTGATCACCTGACCACGAGTCTCGAACTGGCACACCGCATCGCCGCCCTGGCGGACGAGAAGCTTGCCTCTGACATCGTGATCCTGGACATGAGCGATGTGGTCAGCTACACGGACCACTTCGTGATCTGCTCCGGCCGCAACACGCGCCAGACGCAGGGCATCGCGGCCGAGATCCGGGAGACGCTGAAGCGCGACCGCATCCTCTCCCGCAACATCGACGGTGAGCGGCAGGGTGACTGGATCCTGCTCGACTACCTGGACGTGATCGTGCACGTGTTCACGCCCGACGCGCGATCGTTCTACCGGCTCGAGTCGCTCTGGGGCGAGGTGCCCAGCGAGTCGTACGCCCAGGGTGCCTGACCGCACCTTCACGCTCGCCGAGGCGCAGGCCCTGCTGGATGAGGTGGTGCGCCCGCTGGCCGAGCGGATGGTGGAGCTGTGCGCGGCGGTGGAGCCGCTGCAGCGCGAGTGGCGGACGATCGTGATCGCGATCGGCTCCAACGGCGGTGGACTCGATCACGAGCGGGCGAGCGCGCTGCGGGAGTCGCTGGAGCAGGCGCAGGCGGAGGTGGGCGAGCTGGTCGATGAGGTGCTCGCGCTGGGCGTGCAGGTGAAGGACCCGGCCCAGGGGCTGCTCGACTTCCCGGCCGTGATCGACGGGCAGCCGGCGCTGCTGTGCTGGCTGGTGGGGGAGGAGCGGATCGGGTTCTGGCACACCCTGGAGGGTGGGTTCGCAGGCAGGCAGCCGCTGCCGTGAGCGCGGGCGCGCACCTGAACGCGGCGCTGGCGGCGGAGCGGGACGCGTACGCGGAGCAGCTGGCCGGCCGGCCGGCCGCCGCCAGGTACCGGGCCGCGCGCGATGCCTATCTGGCGTCGCACGCCGAGACCGGGCCGCGCAGCTGGGGGAGGCTGATCGGCGCGCTGAAGATGGCGATCCTGGCCGACGACGGCGTGGCCGAGGTGGCGGCGCAGGCGCTGGCCGACACCGAAGGGGTCGATGGACCGGCGGCCGGCTACGCGCGGGCGCTGGCGGCGGTCGCGACCGGAGCCGCGCCGGACACGTCGCAGATGCTCGCGGCCGGCGACGCGTTCGCGCGGACGGGGAGGGCGCTGCAGGCGCTGGCCGACGGCGACGCGGTCGGCTACCGGGCGGCGCTGGGGGAGATCATGGCCGACTTCGAGGCTCGCGACCAGCACCTGTCGGGAGTAGCGGTGGCGGACACGGCAATGGTGCTCGAGCGGCTGGCTGAGCCGCGTGGGATGGCCGTCCACCCGGTCAGCGAGCTGCTGCCGCAGGCCGTCTGATCAGCGGCGAGAGCGCCGCCGGCCTCGATATACTTCGACGCCTCGGGGCTATAGCTCAGTTGGGAGAGCGTCGCGCTGGCAGCGCGAAGGTCACCGGTTCGAGCCCGGTTAGCTCCATACCCCGCAAGGTCGCATCGCTAGGCGGCTCCCAGCACCGGTGCCGGCCACGAGAGCCCGCGCTAGCAA
>DASUHV010000205.1:0-17831 GCA_036273355.1 Gaiellales bacterium | reverse complement strand
ACGACGGGCTCCTGGCGCGTGCCGTCGTAGGTGGGCTGGAAGTCCACCGTCTCCGAGTCGATGTCCCGGAGCATCTCGGTGGCCAATCGGTCCAGCCGCGCCTCGGTGTACCGCATCGCCGCCGCGCCCCAGCCGTCGATGTTCCCGAAGTTCCCGTGGCCGTCGACGAGCGGGTAGCGCATCGAGAAGTCCTGGGCGAGGCGCACCAGCGTGTCGTAGATCGGGCTGTCGCCGTGGGGGTGGAACTTGCCCATCACCTCGCCGACGATCTGCGCGCACTTGACGTGCTTGCGGTTGGGCTGCAGGCCCAACTCGTTCATCACGTAGAGCACGCGCCGGTGCACCGGCTTGAGGCCGTCGCGCACATCGGGCAGCGCGCGGCCGACGATCACGCTCATCGCGTAGTCGAGGTAGCTGCTGCGCATCTCCTCCGACAGGTCGCGCTGTTCGATGCGCCCGTCGCCGAGGCTCTCCATGCTCATGTTCGGCTCACCTCACGGCTCCTGCAAACCGTCGCCTCACTTTGTCGCTGCGGTCGGCCCGTGCAAAGCACTGTGCCTCCCTGGCTCCGCGCGAGGCTCGGTTTTCGAAGCCTTCCCGGACGAATCTCCGCATACCTAGATATCCAAGAATTTGACGGCGTTGGCATTCCGCTCGATGAAATCGCGCCGCGGTTCCACGCGATCGCCCATCAGCATCGAGAAGATCTCGTCGGCGGCGGCCGCGTCCTCGATCGAGACGCGCTGCAGGATCCGGTTCTCGGGGTTCATGGTGGTCTCCCACAACTGGTCGGGGTTCATCTCGCCGAGCCCCTTGAAGCGCTGCAGGTTGAGCCCCTCCTTGGCCAGATCGAGGATCGTGGGACGCAGCTCCTCGAACGTGCCCACCTCGACGGTGCGCTTGCCCATCCGGGCGACGAAGGGCGGCTTGCCGATGGCCTCGGTCAGCTTCTCGTGAGCCGCGCGCAGGTTCCGGTAGCCCTGGCTGGTGAACAGCTCGAGCGGGAACTTGACGACCTGCGATGACCCGGTGGCACGCTCGCTGACCTTGACCCTGAGCGCGTCAGGCTCGGCGTCGACCACCTCCACACGGTGCAGCTCGCTCTCGCCGACCAGCGTTGTCAGATAGGTCGACAGCTCGTCGAGCGTGGCGATGTCGTGCTCCACCAGGCGGTGATCCTTGGCGTAGGAGACGACCGCCGCGCCGTACTGCTCCTTCAGCTTGCCGGCCCAGCCCTCGTACTCCTTGAGCGCACGCTGGAACCGCTGCAGGCGGGCCTCGGTCAGCTTCAGCGGAGAGCCGTCGCGATCCTCCATCTCGATCTTCTCGAGCCGCTCGCGGATCAGCCACTCCTCGAGCTGGTGGTCCTTCTCGAAGTAGCGCGCGTCGCTGCCCTGCTTCAGCCGGTACAGCGGCGGCTGGGCGATGTAGACGTAGCCCTCCTCGATCAGCTCCTTCATGTGCCGGAACAGGAAGGTCAGGATCAGCGTGCGGATGTGGGCGCCGTCGACGTCGGCATCGCAGGTCAGCACCACCTTGTGGTAGCGCGCGACGGTCACGTCGAACTCCTCGCCGATGCCCGACCCGATGGCCGTGATCATGGCCTGGATCTCGTTGTTGGAGAGCACCTTGTTGATGCGTGCCTTCTCGACGTTGATGATCTTGCCGCGCAGCGGCAGGATCGCCTGGAAGCTGCGGTCGCGCGCGTCCACCGCCGAGCCGCCGGCGCTGTCGCCCTCGACCAGGAACAGCTCGGCCGCCTCCGGATCGGACACGGAGCAGTCGGCCAGCTTGCCGGGCAGGCCGCCGCCACCCAGAGCCGACTTGCGCCGGATCAGGTCGCGCGCCTTGCGCGCCGCCTGGCGGGCGCGGCTGGCGGAGATCAGCTTGTTCACGATCGCCTTGGCCTCGTTCGGGTTCTCCTCGAGGAAGCCGGCCAGCTTGGCGTTGCAGCTGGTCTCGACCAGCCCCCGGATCGAGGGGTTGCCCAGCTTGGTCTTGGTCTGGCCCTCGAACTGGGGTTCGCGCAGCTTCACGGAGACGATCGCGGCCAGCCCCTCGCGGCAGTCATCGCCGGTCAGCGGCTCCTCCTTCTCCTTCAGCAGCCCCTGGGCGCGGGCGTAGTCGTTCAGCGTCCGCGTCAGGGCCGCCTTGAAGCCGGACAGGTGGGTGCCGCCCTCGTGGGTGTTGATGTTGTTCGCGAACGAGAAGGTGGACTCGACGTAGCTGCCGTTCCACTGCATGGCCACCTCGACCTGGCCCTCGTCGGTCTCGTTCTCGAAGTAGATGACCTCCTTGTGCACCCGCTCCTTGCCCTCGTTGACGTGGGCGATGAAGTCGACGATGCCGCCCTCGAAGCGGAAGTCGGCGTGCTGGCCGCCGGCGCGCTCGTCCAGCAGCTCGAGCCGCAGGCCGCGGGTCAGGAAGGCCATCTCGCGCAGCCGCTGGGCCAGCGTGTCGAACTCGAAGTCGGTCTCGTCGAAGATCTCGACGTCGGGCCGGAAGATGATCGTGGTGCCGGTCAGCTCGGTGGCCTCGCCCTGGGTCAGAGGCCCGAGCGGGTCACCACGCTCGTACTCCTGCGTCCACACGTAGCCGTCGCGGCGCACCTCCACGCGCAGGTGCTGCGACAGCGCGTTCACGACGGAGATGCCGACGCCGTGCAGACCGCCGGACACCTTGTAGCCATCGCCGCCGAACTTGCCGCCGGCATGCAGCTTGGTCAGCACCACCTCGACGGCAGGCAGGCCGACCGAGTCCATCACGGCAACGGGGATGCCGCGGCCGTTGTCGACGACCGTGCAGCTGCCGTCGGGATGCAGCGTTACGACGATGTGATCGCAGTAGCCCTGCAGCGCCTCGTCGACGCTGTTGTCGACCACCTCGTGGACGAGATGGTGGAGGCCGCGAAGGCCGGTCGAACCGATGTACATGCCGGGCCGGCGGCGAACCGCCTCGAGCCCTTCGAGAACCGTGATGTCTTTTGCGTCATAGCCCAACTCTGACAACAGAAACCCGCTTGAAATAGAGGAAAACCAGCTACACGTAGTTTACCAGAGCGCCCCGCTGGAGCCCCCACCAAAACGGTCACAAGAGGGTTACGAATCGCGTGCCAGGCCGGCGGCAATCGCCCGCTCCGCGGCCCGCCGCAGATCGGGGTCGCTGATATCCGCCGCCAGCTCCCGCGCCCGTGCCCGCTGGTCGTCGCTGGGCTCGATCGCGGGTGCCGGTCGATCGACCGACACGACCGTTTCCGGGAGGTCCACATCGCCCACCTCGAACCGCAGCCGGGCCGGCGGCGGATCCATCAGCGACTCCAGGCGCGCGCGCATCTGCCGCTCCAGCAGCGTCAGCTCGCTGGCCCAGCCGGAGCTGGCGCAGTGCACGATCAACGCGTCGCCCGAACGCCGCACCGGCAACGAGTTGGCGGCGACCTGCTCACCCACCGCCTCACGCCATACCCGCCTGGCCTCGAGCACCTGCGGGTCGACCTCGGGCACCCGGCTCAGGCGCCGCACGTCGTCGCGGATCGGCCGCAGGTCGTTCACGCCGCCACCCTGCCGTCTGACACCGTCAGCACCGAGGCATGCGCGCCGCCCAGGTCGGCCTGGTCGGTGGTCGTGACGATGGCCTGGTCGAAGCCGGCCACCGCCTCCAGCAACAGCCGCCGCCGTTCGCCGTCGAGCTCACCGGTGACGTCGTCGAGCAGCAGCAGCGGCGGCTCGTCCCGCTCCTCCGACAGCAGGTCGGCCTCCGCCAGGATCAGCCCCAGCAGCGCGCGGCGCTGCTCACCCTGCGACCCGTACAGCCGCAGGTCACGGTCGTGCTCGAACAGCAGGACATCATCGAGGTGGGGGCCGGCGCCCGTCACGGCGCGCTCGATGTCGCGACCGCGGCGCTCGATCAGCGCCGCCTCCAGCGAGCGACCCGGCTCGACGTTGGGCCGGTAGCGAAGAGGATCCTCCCCGGGGTCGCCGCCAAGCGCACCGAGACGTCCGGCGAACGGCCCGGCCAGCCGTGTGCACAGGCGCGCGCGGGCGGCTATCAGCTGCTCACCGGCCTCGGCCAGCAGCCTGTCCCAGGGATCCAGCGCGCCGCGCTCGGCGCGCCCGGCCCGCACCCGCCGCAGCAGGTGGTTTCGCTGTGACAGCCGGCGCGCGTACTCGGCGGAGGCGGCCGCAGGCGCCGGCCACAGCCGCGCCAGCACGCGGTCGAAGTAGGCACGCCGCAGCGCGGGGGCGCCCTGCACCAGCCGCAGCCGGTCGGGCGTGAACACCAGCACCGGGAACCTCCCCAGCAACCGCTCGACCGACCGCTCGGGGGCGCCGTTCACGGTGATCCGCTTGGGCTCGCCCGGCCGGTAGCCGATCTCCACCGACACCGGCCCGCCGGAGACGGCCACGTCGGTCTCGACGCGCAGCAGCTCGGCGCCGAACCGCACCACCTGCGCCTCGCTGGTCGTGCGCGGCGAGTAGCCGAGGCAACCGAAGTGGATCATCTCGATCAGCGCCGTCTTGCCCGCGCCGTTGGGGCCGACGACTCCCACCAGGCCGGCCGGCAGCTCGACCGCGATCCGCTCATAGCACCGGAAGTCGCTGCCCCGCACGGCCACCGCGCGCACAACCCGCGCCGCTTAGGAGGGCAGACGGATCGGCATGATCAGGTACCAGAACGAGCCGTCCTCGCCCTGCAGCAGCCCCGGGCGCAGGGAGCTGATCAGCTTCAGCCGCACCGTGTCGCCCTCCACGCTCTCCACCCCATCGCGCAGGAAGTCCGGGTTGAAGCCGATCTCGAGCCGATCGCCGTGGAAATCGACCGGCAGCGACTCGCGGGCTTCGCCCACGTCCTGAGTCTGGGCGGCCAGGGTCAGCGACCCCTCCTCGAAGCTCAGCCGCACCGGCAGGTTGCGCTGCGCCATCAGCGAGGTGCGGCGGATCACGTCGAGCAGCTCCTCCTTGGAGATCGCGATCTCGTGCTCGAACGTCTGGGGCAGCAGCTGCTTGTAGTTCGGGAACTGCCCGTCGATGCGGCGCGCCGAAAGCCACACGCCGTCCATCCCGAACAGCACCTGGTTCTCCTGCACCGAGATTTCGAGCGAGTCGCCCGTCGAGATCCGCACCACCTCGCCCAGCGCCCGCGCCGGCACGATCGCCTGCACGTCGCCGGTGGCTCCCGGCAGCGACGACTCCTTCACCGACAGCCGGTAGCTGTCGGTCGCGGCCATGGTCACGGTGCCCTCGCCCAGCTCCACCAGCACGCCCGTCAACACCGGTCGCGACTCGTCCTTCGACGCCGCCCGGCCGACGTGGCTGACGGTGTCGACGAAGGCCGCACGGTCGACAGAGAACGACGACCCGGAGGGGACCGGAAGCTGTGGGAAGTCCTCGGCGTTCTGGGTGTTCAGCGAGTAGCGACTGGGGCCGCACTCGATCTGTGCGGCACCGGTGCCACCGGGCTGCGCGATCGTCACGTCGGCAGCCGGCAGGGCGCGCACGATGTCGAGCAGCAGGCGCCCGGGCAACACGACGTCGCCCGGCTCCTCCACGCGCGCCTCGAGCGGCACCCGCAGCGAGATCTCCATGTCGGTCGAGGACAGCTCGATGCGCTCGCCGGATGCATTCAGCAAGATCCCCGACAGGATCTGCACCGTCGAGCGCTGCGAGACGCCACGCGCCGCGATCTGGAGTTTTGCCAGGAGTTGATCCTGGGAACAGACGATCTTCATGCTGAGATGCTCCTCACTGCTGCAGCTTCTGTGTTTTAAGAAATTAAGAGGTTATAGGAGTAGGGGCTGTGGAGGATGCGGAAAACCGTCGCGATCCCGCACCAGGCCACGGAACGGGCTGGTGACGATCTGTGCCGGCGTTCCCCAGGTGATCGTGGCCGGCGCGGATTTCGGTGGACGGCGGTGGGACCATTGCCACTCGTCCACAGGCTTCCCACATGCTCGTCAACGGCCTTGCTTGATACGCGTGGTCAGCTCCTGCACGACGTTGAAGGCCTCGCGGTCTTCCTTCAGCAGGCGCGTGATCTTGTTGACGCCGTGCAGCACCGTGGAGTGGTCGCGGCCGCCGAACTTGGCGCCGATCTTGGGCAGCGACGCGTCGGTCAGCTCTCGGCACAGGTACATGGCGATGTGGCGCGGGTAGGCGATCGACTGCTGGCGGCGGTCGCCGCGCAGATCGGCGATCGAGACGTGGAACAGCTCGGCGGTCGCGCCCTGGATCTGCTCGATCGTGAGCGAGCGCGTTGCCCCCTGCGGAAACAGGTTGCGCAGCACCTCCTCGGCCAGCTCGGTCGAGATCGGCCGGCCGGTCAGCGACGCGTAGGCAACGACTCGCGTGAGCGCGCCCTCGAGCTCACGGATGTTGGTCGTGACCCTGTCGGCAATGTAGGTAAGTACCTGCGAATCGTCGATCTGAAACCGCTCGGTCATCACCTTCTTGCGCAGGATGGCGATGCGTGTTTCCAGATCAGGCGGCGTGACGTCGGTGATCAGCCCCCATTGAAAACGCGAGCGCAGTCGAGCTTCCAGCGTTGCCAGCTCATGCGGCGGCCGGTCCGAGGACAGCACGATCTGCTTCCCGGCCTCGTACAGGCTGTTGAACGTGTGGAAAAACTCCTCCTGCAGCCGCTCCTTGCCCTCGATGAACTGGATGTCGTCGACCAGCAGCAGGTCGTACGTCCGGTACCGCTGCTTGAAGGTGACCATGCGCCCATCCCGCATGGAATCGACGAACTCGTTCAATACCGTCTCGGTGGTGACGTACCGCACGTTCAGCTGCGGGTGCTGCTGCAGCACGTAATGGCCGATCGCCTGCAGCAGGTGGGTTTTCCCCAGGCCTGTGCTGCCGTGGATGAAAAGCGGGTTGTATGACTGCGCCGGCGATTCCGCCACGGCCAGCGCCGCGGCGTGGGCGAAACGGTTGCTGGCGCCGATCACGAACACGTCGAACGTGTACTTGGGATTGATGCCGGTGGCCGCGCCGAAGCGGGCGTCCTCGGGCGCGGCCGCCGGGGGCGGCTCCGGGTCGGCGGCCGCCTCGACCACGTCGGGCGGGTCGGCCTCGCGGGCTCGGGCCGCCGCCTGCGCCACCTCGACGCGCAGCTCGACCACCAGGTCGTGCTCCGCTGCCGCCGCGTCCAGCAGGCTGGCGAAGTGGCCCTCGATCCAGCTCTTGGTGAACTCGTTGGGGACGCCGACCACCAGGCGCGACTCGTCCTGTTCGATCGCCGTCGCGTTTCCGAACCACGTCGCGAAGGTGCCGGCGTTCAGCATCTGGGCGAGGCGTTGGGAGATGGTCTCCCAACTGGTGTCGGCGGCGGGATCGAGGGACATGCGAACGGCGAGTGTAACCCGGCACCCAGCGCCGGTACAACACCAGTGGCGCCCGGTCGCGCACACCCGCCAATGTGGCGATTTGCAGGGATTTCACCCCTTTCCCACACAGGCGTCCACAGATGTGGAAACAGACCTGTGAACGGTGGCGCCGACAAAAACACCTGCGTGTGGGCGTGTTGGGGGCGGCGGTGGGGGCGGGTGTCTGCGCGCGTTATCCACAGCAGAAATCTTTTGTGGTGCCCGCGTATCCCGGCCGGGGCGGTCAAGGGCATCGCTGCTCTATACTGCCCACCGCATGAAGCGCACCTATCAGCCCAACACCCGCAAGCGCGCCAAGACCCACGGCTTTCGCAAGCGCATGAGCACGCGTGCCGGCCGCGCCGTGATCAAACGTCGCCGGCTCCGTGGCCGCAAGCGCCTCTCCGCATAGAGTGACAGCCCCATGACCGGCGACCACGCGTCCGCCCCTGCCGCCGTATCGAAGCGCGGGCGCCTCACGCGTGCCGCCGAGTTCGACGCCGTCACGCAGCTGGGACGAGCGGTCAGCGGCCGCTACCTGACGCTCCGCTATCGGGCCGCCGAGGGCGGCGACGCGCCTCGGGTCGGGTATGCGGTACCGCGCAAGGTCGGGGGCGCCGTTGACCGGAACCAGGTCAAGCGACGCCTGCGCGAGGCGATCGCTCGCTGCGACGGGCTGCTCGCGCCCGCCACCGACTACGTGCTGATCGCGCGGCCGGGGCTGGCCGCCGCCGCCGAGGCCCAGGGCTTCGACTGGCTGGTGGCCCAGGTCGAGGAGCTGCTGCGCCAGTCCGCGGACCGATCGGGCCCCCGGTGAGAACGCTGACGGTCTGGATGCTGCGCTGCCTGCGGATCGCGCTGATGCCGTTCCAGGCCATGACGTCGCTGACGCCCCGCACCTGCAAGTACGAGCCCACCTGCTCGCACTACGCCGAGCAGGCGATCCGCCGCCACGGCGTGCTGCGCGGCCTGATGCTGGCGAGCTGGAGGCTGCTGCGCTGCAACCCCTGGTCGAAGGGCGGGTACGACCCGGTGCCGGGTGACGAGGGGCGGGTGGTGCCCTCGTGATCGAGCTGTTCATCGTTCTGCAGCAGATCGAGGAGGTGCTGCAGCACGTCATCGAGTTCTACCACGACAATTTCGGCGTCTCGTGGGGCTGGTCGATCGTGCTGCTGACGGTGACGGTACGGATCGCAATCCTGCCGTTGACGATCAAGCAGTTCCGCTCGATGGCCGCCATGCAGCGCATCCAGCCGAAGGTGAAGGCGCTCCAGAACAAGTACAAGGGCAAGACCGACCCGGACGCCAAGAAGCAGCAGCAGGCGGAGCTGATGGCGCTCTACAAGGAGCACAACGTGAACCCGTTCGCGTCCTGCCTGCCGCTGGTGTTCCAGATGCCGGTGTTCATCGGGCTCTACCAGACGCTGAACAACTTCCACCCGACCGGCGACGTGTCGTTCCTCGGCATCAACGACATCTTCGTGCCGCTGAACCAGATCGGCGGGGCCACCGAGGTGCTGATGGTGCTCGCCTACAGCCTCTCGATGCTGGGCTCGACGCTGCTGTTCTCGTTCGTCCAGGACCGCCAGCAGAAGTTCCTGTTCGCCAGCATGTCGGTGATCTTCATCCCCTTCATCCTGCGCGTGCCGGCGGGCGTCGGCATCTACTGGATCACCACCAACCTGTGGACGATCGGGCAGCAGGGCATCGTCAAGCGCACGATGGGCCACCACTTCCCGGTGGTGCAGAAGGAAGAGAAGCAGAAGCACGCGCAGCAGCCGCGCAGCTCGCGGAACCCGCCGAAGACGGACGCGGCCAAGACCGACGGGGCCAAGCCGGCCGCGAAGCCGGCCGCCAAGAAGCCGGCCGGTTCGTCGCGCAAGAAGCGGCGATGAGCGACCAGCGAGCGGAAGTCGAATCGACCGGCGAGACGGTGGGCGAGGCCCGCTGGGCGGCGCTGCACGAGCTGGAGCGCCGCTACCCGTCGCTCGACCGTGACGCCGTCGAGTTCGTGGTCGTGTCCGAGGGCGAGCGGGGTCTGCTCGGCGTCGGGTACCAGCCGGCGCGGGTGCTGGCCTCCGTTACGGTCGACCCGGATGCGCCGGCGCCGCCGGCCGAGCGCGAGCCGGCGCCGGCGAACGCCGATGACTCGCCCGGCGCTGCGCGCGTGCGGGAGATGGTGGGGCGGATCCTGATCGCGATGGGGCTCGAGGGGGACGTCGACCTCGAGGAGGGCGACGGCGTCGTCACCGTGACCGTCCACGGCCCCGATCTGGGGTTGCTGATCGGCAAGCACGGTCAGACCATCGACGCCATCCAGTACCTGGCGAACGCGATCCAGCACCGGCGCGTGCAGCAGCCGCTGGAGGTCGTGGTCGATGCGGAGGGATATCGCAAGCGCCGCGAGCGCACCCTGCATGACGTCGCTCAGCGCGCCGCAGCCGATGCGCTGAGCACCGGCGAGCCGGTCGAGCTCGAACCGATGACGTCGGTGGAGCGCAAGATCGTCCACACCAAGGTGCAGTCGATGGGTGGGCTCACCACCTCCAGCGAGGGCGTCGAGCCGAATCGGTACGTGGTCGTGCGGGCCGACGAGGACGCGGTGTAAAACGTGAAACACCCGCCGCCGGCGCTCGAGCACTACAGCCGGCTGGTGGCGGACGCGCCGCTCTCGGTGACGGCGTTGCCGGATCAGGCCGCCATCTGGCGGGAGCTGGTGGAGGATGCTTTGCGGGCGCGGCCGCTGATCGGGGAGTCCCTGCCGGAGCTGGTCGTGGACGTGGGCAGCGGCAACGGCTCGCCCGGCATCCCGCTGGCGATCGACTACGGCCGGCCGGTGACGCTGCTGGAGGCGGCATCGCGCAAGGCCGCCTTCCTGCGGCGGGCCGTGGCGGAACTGGGGATCGAGGCGCCGGTGGTCGCCGAGCGCTCGGAGCACTACGCGCGGGCGGCCGGTCGCGATCGCTTCGACCTGGTGCTGGCGCGGGCGCTGGCACCGCCGCCGGTGGCGCTCGAGCTGTGCCTGCCGCTGGCTCGCGCCGGTGGCAGGGTGGTGCTGTGGACGGGCGAGATCGACGGCGACGCGATCGACGAGGTGGCCGGGCAGCTGGCCGCGCGGGTGTCGCGGGTCGAGCGCTACGGCGGCCGCCGGCTGGTCGAGGTGGCCAAGCTGGGCGCGACGCCGGATCGGTTCCCGAGACGGCCCGGAATGGCCGCTAAGCGTCCGCTGGCACCGCTACCATCGCGCTGATGAACTCGCGGGTCTACGCCTTGGCGAATCAGAAGGGCGGCGTCGGAAAGACCACCACGGCGATCAACATGGCCGCGTGCGTCGCCGAGGCCGGTACGCCCGTGCTGCTGATCGATCTCGATCCCCAGGCAAACGCCACCACGGGGCTCGGGTTCCGGCCCGACCAGCTGGAGCTCAGCACCTACGACCTGCTGCACGGAAGCGCGCTCGATGACGTGGTGGTCGAGACCGGGGTGCCGAACCTGCACCTGGCGCCGTCGCATCCCGACCTGGCGGCCGCGCAGGTCGAGCTTGCGGCCGGCGACACCCTGCTGCGGGATCTGCTGGCCGGTATCGGCGACCGGTACCCCTACGTGTTCGTCGACTGCCCGCCGTCGCTGGGGCTGCTGACGGTGAACGCGCTCTCCGCCGCCAACCGGCTGATCGTGCCGGTGCAGTGCGAGTACTACGCGCTGGAGGGCCTCGCCCAGCTGCTGCAGAGCGTCGAGTTGGTGCGCACCAGGCTGAACCCGCGGCTGGGCGTGACCGGCGTGCTGCTGACGATGTACGACGCGCGCACGCACCTGGCCCGCGACGTCGCCAGCGAGGTGCGCGAGCACTTCGGGCCGCTGGTGTTCGACACGGTGGTGCCCAGGAGCATCCGGCTGGCCGAGGCGCCCAGCCATGGTATACCGATTACCCGGTACGATTCACGTTCTGCGGGCGCCGACGCGTACTACCGCGTCGCGCTGGAGGTGGTCGAGCGTGGCTAAGAATCGAGGATTGGGACGCGGCCTTGCGGCGCTCGTCGCCGAGTTCCCGGCCGGGCACGTCTCGCTGGTCGAGCTCGAGATCACCCAGGTGCGCCCCAACCCGCGGCAGCCGCGCACCCGGTTCGACCCGGAGTCGATCGCGGCGCTGGCCGAATCGATCAAGACCCAGGGCATGGTGCAGCCGATCATCGTGCGGGATGCCGGCGACGGCTACGAGATCGTGGCCGGTGAACGTCGCTGGCGTGCGGCGCAGAAGGCCGAGGTGACCACGATCCCGGCGATTGTGCGTCCGCTGGACGACCGCGACGCCATGATCGTGGCGCTCGCCGAGAACGTCGCCCGCGAGGATCTGAACCCGGTCGAGCAGGCGCGAGGGTATGCCGTGCTGTCCGACGAGCTCGATCTCAGCCAGACCGAGATCGCGCGCCGGGTCGGCAAGAGCCGCCCGGCCGTCGCGAACACGATGCGGCTGCTGGAGCTTCCCGACGACGTGCTGGAGCTGATCGCCGGCGGCAAGCTCAGCGAGGGTCACGGGCGTGCCCTGCTGCTCACGCCCGGGCACGACGAGCGGCTGGCGCTGGCCCGGCGGGCGGTGTCGCGAGGGCTGTCGGTGCGCGACGTCGAGGCCGCCGCCAAGCGGATGGGACGGGCGCGGCCGGCCAAGCGGGCGGGTGCCAGCTGGGTGGACGAGGAGCTTGCGCACCTGGCCGTGGACGCCGCCTGGGAATCGCTGAAGCTGCGGGCCGCGGTGCGCTCCGGCCCGCGCGGCGGCAGCGTCGAGATCCGCTTCAGCTCGGCCGCCGAGCTGGGTCGCATTATCGACCAGCTACGGGCAGAGAGGGTGTCCTGGGCCGACTGACGGCTGCCGCCGGCGCGGGTTGGCGGCTCGGTATACTTGCCCTCCCCGGGCGATTAGCTCAGTCGGTTAGAGCGCCGCTCTGATAAGGCGGAGGTCCCTGGTTCGAATCCAGGATCGCCCATCCCGGTCACAGCGCGTACCGATCTCCGCCGCAGTCGGTGGCATAATCGAGGTGTGCAGGAGGTCAGCATCTACGGGGTCTCGTTCGACATGGTTGGAAAGCAGCCGATCGTGCTGCTCAAGACCCTGGACGGGAACAAGTTCCTGCCGATCTGGATCGGCCACCCGGAGGCGGCGGCGATCCTGGTCAAGCTGCAGGGCTCGCCCACCCCGCGGCCGATGACACACGACCTGGTCGCCGACATGCTGGGTGAGATGAATGCCCAGGTCACCAAGATCGCCGTCACCGAGCTGCGCGAGAGCACCTTCTATGCCGTGATCACGCTGCAGGTGAACGGCTCGGAGATCGACGTCGACTCGCGGCCGTCCGACGCGCTGGCGCTGGCCGTGCGCACCAGCGCGCCGATCTTCGTGGCCGACCAGGTGATCGACGACTCGGCCATCGAGTTCGGCGGCGAGCCGGAGGACGAGGCCGAGGTGGTCGACGAGTTCAAGAAGTTCCTCGAGAACGTTAACCCCGACGACTTCGCCGGCTGACCTGACGGCTGCAAACCGTCGCGTCGCGGCGTCGCTTCGGTCGGCCCGTGCCGAGCACTGTGCCTCCCTCGCTCCTTGCGACGCTCGGTTTTCGCTCGTCAGGCTGCGCCGGAGGCTAGAGTCGCCCGGCCTGCCGGTCCAGGTCGCGTGCGATCACCAACCGCTGCACCTCGGCGGTTCCATCCACCACCTGTAGCATCTTCGCCAGCGCGATGAACCGCCCCAGCGGGTGGTCGTTCAGCCAGCCGTAGGCGCCCAGCACCTCGCTGCAGGTGATCGCCGCGCGCAGGGCTGCGTCCGGCGCGAACCGCTTCGCGTGCGCCACCGCCACCGGCCCCTCGGGCGTGCCCAGCCGTTCCGCGGCGGCCTGAACCAGCAGGCGTGACGCCGCGAGGTCGGTGGCGGCGTCCGCAAGCATCCAGCGGATGCCCTGGAAGTCCAGCACCCGTGCGCCGAACGCCTGCCGTTCGCGGGCGTAGCGCAGGGCCGTGTCCAGCGACTCCGCGTGCAGGCCGGTCGCGATCGCGGCGATGTCGCAGCGGGCGACGTCGATCGCGGCCAGCGCGGCCCGCATGCCCGTTCCGGCCGGCACCAGCTCCTGCGCCGGCGCGTCATCCAGCAGCATCTCGCCGATCGGCAGGAACGCCGAGGCAGCCTTGTCGTAGATGCGCGGGAACGAGACGCCGGGCGCCCGCCCGTCGACCGCCATGATCGCGATATCGCGGTGGCCGGCGCCGTCGCCGGTATGGCACACGACCAGGAACAGATCGGCCTCGCCGGCCAGCGACACCCACGCCTTGCGGCCGTTGACGCGCCAGCCCTGCCCGTCCGGGCGAGCAACCGTCGTGATCGCGGTGGCATCCGATCCGGCCTGCGGCTCGGTCAGCGAGAAGCCGCCCAGCGCGTCGCCGGCTCGCAGCCGCTCGCCCCACGTCGCGATCAGCTCCGGCGATCCGGCGCCGTGCAGGGCTGCCGCCACGGCGTTGTGCATGGACAGCGAGAAGGCGAAGGCGGCGTCCCCGCGTCCCAGCTGCTCGAACACCCGCATGCCGTCCGGGTACGACAGCCCCAGGCCGCCGGCACGCTCCGGAACGAACAACGCGGTCAGCCCGGAGGCCGCCGCCAGCTCGCGCGGGTAGCGCCCGCTGCGCTCCCAGCCCGGCACCTCTGAGCGCACGTGGTCGTCGACCAGCGCCCGCGCCCGATCGACGCTCGTCTCCGCGGCGGTCATGCGCGGATCATAGGACTGCGGCTTGCCTCGGCGGGCGACTCCTGCTTTGCTAAGGGGTACTCGAGAAAGGAGCCCCGATGCAGCGCAATGGGAGCAGCGCGGCACGGTTTGCGGAGCGGCGGGTGCAGGGCGTCGGCGACGACGGCGCCGACGACCAGATCAGGATCTGGATCGAGCGCCGTGCCGGGGCGGTGTGGGCCGTCGGCCGCGCGGTCGGCCTGGATGAGCGCGCCGACGGCGCGGTGCACGCGGACGACTATGTGTTCGAGGGATTCGAGATGGGCGATGCGCTGGAGGCGGCGAACGAGGCGCTGCAGGCGGATCTGGACGTCAGTCGCGACGAGGGCCGGCCGCAGTCGGTGGAGCCGTTCCAGGAGCGCGAGCTGCTGGAGCCGCTGGAGCGGTGGTTCTTCGGCCGCTCCCCGCGGTAGTTGGTAGTTAGCCGAGCACGGTCACGGCCAGCAGCACCACGTTCATGGCGATCACCAGGCACGACACCAGCACGGCCAGGCCGTGCAGGATGCGGCCGTTGGCCATGTCGCCCATCACGTCGCGCCGGCGCGTCAGCCACACCAGCGGGATCACCGCGAACGGCAGCACCAGCGACAGCACCACCTGGCTGGCCACCAGCGTGCTCAGCACGTTCGCGCCCAGGGCGATCACCACGAGCGCCGGGATCATGGTGATGAACCGCCGCAGGAACACGGACACCTTCCACTGCATGAACCCGTCCACGATCATCTGGCCGGCCATCGTGCCGACCGTCGATGACGACAGGCCGGACGCCAGCAGGGCGATGCCGAAGGCGTAGGCCGCACCCTCCCCCAGCAGCGGCTTCAGCGTGGCCTGGGCGTCCTCGAGCCCGCTGACCGGCACGCCGCTCGAGAAGAACACGGCCGAGGCCATGATCACCATCGAGGAGTTGATCAGCCAGGCGCCGTTCATCGCCAGCGCGATGTCGACCAGCTCGCGGCGGAAGTGCTGGTGCTTGCTGTTGCCGTCGAGCAGCTTGTTCCGCGGCTGCACCAGCCCGGAGTGCAGGTAGACGACGTGCGGCATCACCGTGGCGCCGACCATGGCCACCGCCACGTACACGGCGCTCGGGGTCAGATTCGGCACGAGCATGCCGTGCAGAATCCCGGCAGGGTCGGGGTTGGAGATGAACACCTCGACGAAGAAGCACGCGCCGATCACGGCCACGAACGCGATGATCAGCATCTCGAAGCGGCTGTGTCCTCGCTGCTGGACGGCGAGCATCGCGAACGACAGCACAGCGGTGATCAGCGCCGATGGGAACAGCCCCAGGCCGAACAGGATCTGCATGCCCACGGCTGCGCCCAGGAACTCGGCCAGGTCGGTTGCCATGGCCGCCGCCTCCGCGGCCAGCCACAGCCAGATCCGCGTGCGGCGGGTGCTGTGGGCGCGGATCGCCTGGGGCAGCGTCATGCCGGAGGCGATGCCGAGCTTGGCCGACAGCGACTGGATCAGGATCGCCATCAGGTTCGACAGGAGCAGCACCCACAGCAGCATGTAGCCGTAGTCGGCGCCGGCCTGGATGTTGGTCGCGAAGTTGCCGGGGTCCATGTAGGCCACGCTGGCGACAAACGCCGGGCCTAAAAACGGCAGCACCCGCCGCACGCGCGCGAACGGCGATCGCAGGCCCTGCATCGGGGCGACGGCGGTCTGCAGCGATCGCGACGTCATACCGGCCCCACCCGGATCCGCCCCGCCACCGCCACGCCCAGCGACTGCTCGACGCCGTTCACCTCCAGGGACACCGGGCCGTCGAACGGCGCCTTGCCCACCATCCGCACGCGCGCCTCCGGCACCATGCCCAGGCTGGCCAGGTAGCGCAGCAGCGGGGCGTCGTCGGGCACGCGGCAGATCACGGCATCGTCGCCCGGCTCCAGCTCGAGCAGCGCACGGCTGGTCTCGGCCGGCAGCGTCAGGTCGGGCCCCGGGATCGGATCGCCGTGGGGGTCGGTGTCCGGATAGCCGAGCGCGCGATCGAGCGCGGCCTCGAGCTCCTCCGACAGCACGTGCTCGAGCCGTTCCGCCTCCACGTGCACGCTGTCCCACGGCAGCCCCAGTGCCTCGGTCAGGTACAGCTCCAGCAGCCGGTGGTGCCGCAGCACCTCGACCGCCACCCGGTTCCCGGCCTCGGTCAGCTGCGCGCCGTGGTAGGGGCGATGTTCGACCAGTCCCAGCTCCGCCAGTTTCTTGACCATTGCCGTGGCGGCTGCGGCCGATACGCCCATCTTCTCGGCGATCTCGTTGGTGGTCGCCGGTTTATCCGACTGCGCCTGCAGCAGGTGAATCTGCTTGACGTAGTCCTGAACTGCTTCGGATTGCATGCAAACCGAAGTTTAGCCAAGATTAAACCTGGAATCAACCAACTACCGTGAGCGGCGGCAGATCCCCTGCAAACAGGCCCGCTGCGCGCCCGGTCTGCTCGAGCACTGCGAGCGCTCGGGCACCCTCGGGGCCGAGGTCGACGGTGTGGTCGTTGACGTACAGCTCGACGTAGGGCCAGATCACGCTCTCGTCCATTTCCTGGGCATGGCGGCGGATGGTGACCAGCGCCTCGTCGCGGTTGGCCCAGCCGTAGGCGATCGACTCCCGCAGCAGGCTCGCGAACTCGGCCGCCACTCCGTCGGGAAGCGCCCGATCGGCCAGGATCCCGCCCAGCGGCACGGGCGCGTCCGCCAGCCGCTCGAACGAGGTGCCCAGGTCCTCGACCAGCGTCAGGCCGTCGCGCTGGTAGGTGAGCCGCCCCTCGTGGATCAGCACGCCCAGGTCGGCGTCGCCGCGCAGGAGCGCCGGCCCGATGTCGGTGAACACGGCCTGGGTGATCGTGCCCTGGTGCGGATAGAGGCAGTGGTAGAGCAGTGTCGCGGTGGTGGTCCTGCCCGGGCACAGCACCCGCGACTGCGGTGACGGCGCCGTCCCCGGCCCGGCCGCGACCAGCAGGGGGCCGACGCCGAACCCGAGCGCGGCGCCGCTGGCCAGCACCACGAACCGGTCGGAGAGCAGCAGCGCGGCGTGGAAGCTGGCCTTGGAGATGTCGTAGCGCCCACCGAACAGCCCGTCGTTCAGCTGCTGCACGTCCACCAGCTCCACGTCCAGCTCGAACCCGCGCATGTCGATGCGGCGCTCCAGGATCGCGTGAAAGGCGAACGTGTCGTTGGGGCAGGGAGAGATGCCGACGCGCAGCTTCACGATGCCAGCATGCTATCCAGCCGCTCGCGCAGCGCATCCAGCGCCGGATCGAGCGACCAGCCGGCCAGATCGCGGTCGCCGGCCATGTTCGATACCGCCCGCAACATCATGCAGGGAATCTCCGCCGTCATTGCCGCCAAGGCAACAGCGTATCCCTCCATCTCCTCGAGCACCGCCCGCGGCTCCGCCGCGCGGCGCGATCGGGCCTGGTCGAGCGACTCCGATGCGCGCGCCACCGAGAGCGCCAGCCCGTCCTGTCCGTCGAGCTCGGCCTCGTCGCTGTCGGCGAACCCCAGGTCGGCCGGCGTCTGGTCGCCGACTCCGACGCCGTGGCAGCGCACCAGCCCCGGGGCCAGCACCGCGCCGATCGGGGCCAGCTCGGCGTCGTAGCTCCCGGCCACCCCGGCCAGCACCACCCGCTGTGGCCGGTGTCGGGCGATCGCGTGCATCGCTCCCACGCCGGCCCGGGCCAGGCCGAACCCGCACAGCTCCAGCGGCGCGTG
>DASUHV010000204.1:0-8437 GCA_036273355.1 Gaiellales bacterium | reverse complement strand
TCTTCGTATTACGTTCCTATAGTGTTCGTATTACGATGAGGAATCAGTTTTTCATGCCAGGCGAGCTGCCGCTCGTCCTCCTCGATCTCATCGCCGATCGGCCGCAGGGCGGCTACGAGCTGCTGGGCGAGCTCGGCCGGCGATTCGGCCCGGAGGGCTATCGCCCGTCCCCCGGAAGCGTCTACCCAGCACTGTCAGCGCTACGAGCCGAGCAGCTCATCGAGCAGGAGCTGGGCGGCGCTAAGGCCGTATATCAGGTGACGGCGAAAGGGCGCCGCATGCTCGCCGACCAGCGCGCCGTGTTTACCCGGATTGAAGCGCGCACGGGGGCCGCGCACCGGGCCGACGCTTCGTGGCAGCCCGTTCTCGACCGTTTCGTGGATCGGATCAGCAAGCTGAGCGGCCGTGTCGACGGCGCCGCTGTCGAGCGCATCCTCGAGAACGCCGCAAAGGCAGTCGCCGACCTGGAGGTCAGCAATGAACAGTGAAGATCAGTTCGATCAACTGGCGAGACGAGATGAGGAACTTCACGCGCTGGCTTCGCGAGGACGATGGCGATCACTGGTGATCATGATTCTCGCCTTCGTACCGGCCCCGTTCCTCGTCATGCTCACCAACGACGACTGAAGCCTGCTCGGCGTCATCCCCGTCGGCATCGCCTGCGTCGTCGCCACCTCCTACTCATGGACAACGTGGCAGCGTCGACCGGAAGACACCCAGTTCGTTGCGTTCGTCGGACTCGACCGAAGGCGGCAATGGGCAACGTACCGCTCAATGCGAAACGGAACCGGAATCGACGATCCCGTCGTGCTGACCATCGTCGAGTCGATCCACCACCACCTGCGTCGAAGCGTCCCAGCGGTCGTCGCCACAATCATCGTGATCGCGGCGATGGCCGTCGAACTCCTCGAAGCCGCCGGCCACGGCGTTAGCCTGTGGGTGCCCGCAGTCGCTCTGGTGCTGGCTGGTGGAGCCATCGCCGCACATCGCTGGGTCATCAAACGCGCCGGCCTCGTTATCGACCGCAGCTAACAGCACTGAGGCGGGTGAGTCCGCCTGTAAAGCGTCGACCACTTCAGCGGTCGATCAGGCCCCGCAGCGACGATGGCGATCGCTGTCAACTTCTTCGCTGAGTGCCACGTCGGTGACATGTCGCCTGAGCGAGTGCCACCTCTGGCGAGTCCCTACAGTTAAGGCGCGCGGCGGTCGTTCGCCACGAACGCGGCGTGCGTGACCGGCATCTTCGCGGCGAGGAAGTGCTCGACCGCCTCGGCGTAGCGGCGGATCTCGCGCTGGGCGGTCTCGGAGTTGCGGAGCGACACGAAGTTCATGAGGCTACGCGCGTTCACCGTCCAGTAGAACTGGGTGTAGATCGCCACCGGCAGCACGTTTCGCGCCACCTCCTTGGCGACGCCCTGCTCGAGCAGCTCGAGGTAGGTGTCGTAGGCGGCGCGGTAGACCGCCAGTTGCGCCTCCCGCGTGTGCTCGGCGAGCGCATCGTCGACCGGTTCGAAGCTGTAGGAGCCGGGCTTCCCGACCTGCGTCCGCACGTCCTCCGCGGCCGGCAGGTAGAACTCCGGCTCGAGCTGCGAGTAGCGGGCCGACCACTCGTTGAACGACCCGATCCGGTGCCGCTGCCACTCCCGGCAGACGAAGATCGGGCACTTGATGTGGAACCGAAAGGCGTTGTGCTCGGTCGGGCTGCCGTGCCGTTCTCTGATCAGAAAACGGATGAGACCCTCCTCGCGCTCCGTCATCTCGCTCGAGTGCTGCGCGAACGAGACGCGCGCGGAGTTGACCACCGACAGGTCGTCGGCCATGCTCGCATCGAGCCGCACGAAGCCGTGGTCGAGCACGTCGATCTGGTCGCTGGCGGCGTTCACCGGCTGCTCCATGGTGGCCATGATCTCAAGGATAGGCGGGGCCGCGGTCGGTATCCGTCACGGCCGCAGGATGCGGCCGCCGTCCACGATCAGGTTCTGGCCGGTGAAGAAGTCGGCCTCGATGCAGTAGCGGACGGCCTGTGCCACGTCGGCCGGTTCCCCGAGCCGGCCCAGCACCGTCTCCTCGCTGTTGCCGCGCGTCTCGTCCGGCATCAGCACCGGCCCGGGGGCGACGCCGCAGACGCGCACGTTGTCGCGGCCCCAGTCGGCGGCCAGGCACTTGACCAGGTGGATCTGCGCCGCCTTGGCCGCGCCGTGCGCCGCGAACCTGGGCCAGGGCTGGATCCCCGCCACGTCGGTGATGGCCACGATCACGCCGCCGCCCGATTCGCGCATCAGGCGGTACGCCGCCTGCGCACCGAACATGAAGCCCTTGGCCGTCGAGTCCATCGCCGCGTCCCACAGCGGCTCGTCGATCTGCTCCGCCGGCCGCGCCTCGAACCCGGCCGAGGGGCAGTGCACGTAGACGTCGAGCCCGCCCAGCTCGGCCGCTGTCTGCTCGACCAGCTTCCGCATCAGCTCCGGCCGCGAGGCGTCTGCCGGCTGCGCGGAGGCGTGCACGCCCAGCTCCGCGATCTCGGCGACGGTACGCGCCGCCGCGTCCCGGGAGCTGTGGTAGCTGATGCCGACGTTGGCGCCGCCGCGGGCAAGGTCAAGGGCGATCTCCCGGCCCACCCGGTGGGCGCCGCCGGCCACCAGCGCGTTCGTGCCCATCAGCCTCATAGCAGGCCGGGGAATGCGGATCGAGGGGGCGCCATGGCGGGGTATGCTAGTCGGCACGAACTAGGAGAGAAGGAGTGAGCCAGCATGGCCTATGAGGTCCCCGCACTGCCGTACGACTACAACGCGCTGGAGCCCCACATCGACGAGCAGACGATGCGGATCCACCACGACAAGCACCACCAGGCATACGTCGACAAGGCGAACGCCGCGCTCGAAGGCACCGAGTGGGCCGACAAGCCGGTCGAAGAGGTGCTCAAGAACCTCTCCTCGCTGCCCGCCGACAAGCAGGGCCCGGTCCGCAACAACGCCGGCGGACACGCCAACCACTCGCTGTTCTGGACGGTGCTCGGCCCCGGTGGCGGCGGTGAGCCGTCCGGCGACCTGGGCGATGCGATCGCGTCCACGTTCGGCGGCCTCGATCAGCTCAAGCAGCAGATGACCGACGCCGGCGTGAACCGCTTCGGCTCCGGCTGGTCGTGGCTCGTGGTGGACGGCGGCGACCTGAAGGTGACCAGCACCGCCAACCAGGACTCCCCGATCTCGGACGGCCAGACGCCGATCCTGGGCATCGACGTGTGGGAGCACGCCTACTACCTGAAGTACCAGAACCGCCGGCCCGACTATCTGGCCGCGATCTGGAACGTCGTCGACTGGAATGCGGTGGGCGAGCGCTACGCGCAGGCCCGCTCGGCTGCGGCCGCGGTCTGATCCGGCGACATCCGTGAACTGACGGCGGGGTGGGGCCACGGCGGCCCCGCCCCGCCGTCGCGGTATTCGACGAGGGAGCGATGTGAGCGCAAGGACGGTCGTGTTCTTCCCGGAGGGCGCATTCGGCCCGACCAACAACTGCGTCGGCATCGGCGAGCAGCTGCGGGCTCGCGGCCACCGCGTGGTGTTCATCGTCGAAGAGTCGTTCGCGGGCACGCTCGAGGCGCGCGGGTTCGAGGAGCGGCTGATGCGGCTGGGCCCGCCGCCGGAGGTGGAGGAGGCGCCCGGGCAGTTCTGGAAGGACTTCATCCGCGACACGGCGCCGGTCTTCCGCAAGCCCACGATCGACCAGCTGGCGGAGTTCATCCAGCCCACCTGGGCGGCGCTGCTGGACGGCGCCCGCTACGTGGAGCCGCGGCTGCGCGAGATCTTCGACGAGCTGCGCCCCGACGTGATCGTCGAGGACAACGTGTGCGGCTTCCCGGCGGTCGTCACGGCGGCGGCCCCGTGGGTGCGGATCACCTCCTGCAACCCGCTCGAGCTGAGGGACGCCGACCTGCCGCCGGTGTTTTCGGGCTACCCGCTGGCCGACCGCAGCGGCTGGGCCGGCTTCGCGCGCGAGTACGACACCGTGCACCGGCCGCTCTGGCAGGACTTCAACGAGTGGGTGCAGGAGCAGGGCGCGCCGCCGCTTCACGACCTCGAGTTCATCCACCAGAGCCCCGACCTCAACCTCTACCTGTACCCGGCCGAGGCCGATTACCCGCGCAGCACCCCGCTCGACCCGTCGTGGCACCGCCTGGAGTCGTGCGTGCGCACCGGCGACGGCGAGTTCCAGCTGCCCGAGCAGCTGCGGGGCGGAGACGGCGCGCTGGTCTACCTGTCCCTGGGCTCGCTGGCATCGGCCGACGTGGCGCTGATGGAGCGGCTGGTGGAGGTGCTCGGTGCGACCGGGCACCGCTTCATCGTGTCCCGCGGCCCGCAGCACGACCAGTACCAGCTGGCCGGCAACATGTGGGGCGAGGAGTTCCTGCCCCAGCCGGCGATCCTGCCGATCGTCGACCTCGTCATCACCCACGGCGGCAACAACACCACCACCGAGTGCTTTCACCACGGCAAGCCGATGGTCGCGATGCCGGTGTTCTGGGATCAGTACGACAACGCCCAGCGGGTGGACGAGACAGGGTTCGGCGTGCGGCTGCCGACCTACACCTTCGAGCCCGAGCAGATCACGTCGGCGATCGACCGGCTGGTGTCCGACCGGGCGCTCCACGACCGCCTGGCCGGCATCTCGCGGCGGCTGCAGGCGGACCGTGGCACCGTCCTTGCGGCGGACCTGATTGAGCGTCTCGCTGCCTGACGGCTCGGCGCTGGCCGAGCAGATCGCCGCGGCCCGCTGGTACGGCGGCAAGGGAGCGGCGATCGAGACCGTCACCGAACAGGATCGGCTGGAGCTGCCGGGCGGGGCCGCGCTGCACGTGCTGGCGGTGCGGTCGCAGAATCGCGCCGACGAGTGCTACCTGTACCTGACCGGCGAGGATCGGATCGGCGGGCCGCTGGTGCAGGCGATCGCGGCGGGCGGCGACCATGGCGACTGGTCGTTTCGGCCGGGGATTGTGCTCCCTGGGCTGCTGCCCGCCGACCTCTCGCAGCGGCCGATCGGAGCCGACCAGTCGAATACGACGGTGGTGGTGGGCGAGCGGCTGGCGCTGAAGATGTACCGGCGGCTGGAGCCGGGGCGGCATCCCGACATCGAGATCGGGCAGTACCTGACCGAGCAGGCAAGCGTCGCGTTCGTGCCCGCGTACGCGGGCGCCGTGCGCTGGCGCGGGCACGCCATCGCCATGCTGCAGGCCTACGTGTCGAACGCCGAGGACGGATGGGAGTGGGGAGCCGCGGCGGTGCAGGCGGGCGAGGTCGGCGACATCGCGCGGCTGGGTGCGAACAGCCGCACGCTGCACGGGGCGCTCGCGCAGCTCGAGTCGCGCCCGGCCACGGCCGCCGAGCAGCACGAGTGGCGGCGGTCGGCGGATGCGCAGCTCGACCGGGTGCTGGAGCTGGTGGACGCGGACACGCGCTCCGAGCTGCAGGGCTACGCGCCGCGGCTGCGCGAGGAGTTCGCGGCGGTCGGACAGGGGCCGCCGCCGCTGCTCACGCCGGTGCACGGCGACTACCACATCGGGCAGGTCCTGCGCTCCCGCGACGGCCTGCGGGTGGTCGACTTCGAGGGCGAGCCGACCAAGCCGCTGGCCGACCGCAACGGCCTGGGCACGCCGCTGCGCGATGTCGCGGCGATGCTGCGCTCGTTCGACCACCTCGCCCGCCACGTCGACCGCGACCTCATGCCCGGCCACCCCCGGCAGATCGAGGCGTGGATCTCAAACGCGCGGGAGGCCTTCCTCGAGGCCTACGGCGATCACGATCCGCTGCTGCTGCGCGCGCTCGAGGTGGAGAAGGAGACCTACGAGTTCGTGTACGCCGCCACGTTCCTGCCCGAGTGGACGTACGCGGCGATGGGCGGGATGCGATGGCTGATGGGGGTGCGGGCGCAGTGAACAGCGAGGGGTTCCTGGTCGACATCCTGGGCGAGCCGGAGGCGCTTGAGCGGGTCGTCGCCGCCTACGGCGACCGGCACCTGGAGCGGATGCTCGACCGGCCGCGCCTGCTCCTGATCGGGATGGGCAGCTCCGGCTACGCGGCCGGCACGGCCGTCGCGGCGCTGCGGGGCCGCGGCCTGGACGCGCACGCCGAGCTGGCATCGACCGGCACACCGCAGCCGGCCGCGGCGGACACGCTGGCGGTGCTGATCTCGGCGTCGGGCGGGTCGGGCGAGACGCTGGAGGCGCTGCGGCGCCACAGCGGTGCCAGCCGCGTGCTCGCGATCACGAACACGCCCTCGAGCGTGCTCGCCGCCGAGGCGGACGAGTCGCTGGACGTGCTCGCCGGCCCGGAGGCGGGCGGGGTCGCGTGCCGCAGCTTCGCCTGCACCCAGGCGGTGCTGGCGCTGATGTGCGGCGCGCCCGCAGACGACATCCGGATGGCGGCCGCCGCGGTCGCGCAGCTGATCGAGGGCCGCGAACGATGGCTGCCCGGGCTGGTCGAGGTCGCGGAGGCGAGCCGCGGCGTCTGGGTGTGCGGGCCTGCCGAGCGGTTCGGGTCGGCGCAGCAGTCCGCGCTGATGCTGCGCGAGGGGCCGAGGATCATCGCCGACGCCTGCGAGACCGGCGACTGGCTGCACGTGGACGTCTACCTGACCAAGCCGGCCGGGTACGCGCTGCTGCTGCTGGGCGGCTCGCGCTACGACGCGGAGGTGGCCGGCTGGCGGCGGGAGCGCGACTTCCGGCTGGTGTCGGTGGGACGCGAGCCGGCCGGAGGGGACGCCGCGATCACGTTCGACGGGGCCGACCGGCGGGTGGTGGCGGCGATCGCCGAGACGGCTGTGGCGGAGCTGCTGGCGGCCGAGCTGTGGCGGAGGAACCCGATCTGACGCGGGGCGGCCTGGCACAGGGGCCGGACGGCCGTGACCGCTGCTGGTGGGGTGTTTCCACGCCCGACTACATGGCCTACCACGACGACGAGTGGGGCCGGCCGGTGACCGACGACCGGGGCATCTACGAGAAGCTGACGCTGGAGGCGTTCCAGTCGGGGCTGTCGTGGCTGACGATTCTGCGCAAGCGCGAGCACTTCCGCGCGGCGTTCGCGGGGTTCGAGATCGAGCGCGTCGCGCGGTTCGACGACGCCGACGTCGCGCGGCTGATGGCCGACGCCGGGATCGTGCGAAACCGGCTCAAGGTGGCGGCCGCGATCACCAATGCACGGGCGGCACAGGCGATGCTGGCGGCCGGCGAGTCACTGGCCGAGCTTGTGTGGTCGTTCCGCGTCGACCGGCCTGACGCCCCACCGACGGCAGCCGACCTGCCCGCCACCACCGACGGGTCGAAGGCGCTTGCCAGGGAGCTGAAGCGGCGCGGTTTCGCCTTCGTCGGCCCGACCACGGTGTACTCGACGATGCAGGCCTGCGGCGTCGTCAACGACCACCTGGCGGGCTGCTTCGTGCGGCGCGAGGTCGAGCGGCTCAGGCGTTAGGCTTGTGCGGTGTCGCTTCCCAACTGGCTTTCGCTGGGCCGGATCATGCTGATACCGGTGTTCATGGTTGCCTTGCTCGGCAACATCAGCCATGGTGATCTGATCGCCGTGGTGGTGTTCAGCGTGGCCGCGGCGACCGATTCGCTGGACGGGTACCTGGCGCGGTCGCGGCAGTCGATCACGACGGTCGGGAAGCTGCTCGACCCGCTGGCCGACAAGCTGCTGATCTCGGCCGCGCTGATCTCGCTGGTCGAGCTCGACCGGGTGGCGGCGTGGGTGGCGATGGTGATCATCGCGCGCGAGTTCGCGGTCACCGGGCTGCGGCTGATCGCGGCGACGCAGGACGTGGTGATCAGCGCGTCGGTCTGGGGCAAGGTCAAGACCACGGTGCAGGTGGCGGCGATCATCGCGCTGATCGTGGACGATCCTCCGCACACGGTGACGACGGTGCTGGTGGCGTGTGCGGTCGCGGTCACGATCTGGTCGGGGATCGAGTACTTCATCGCCGGGCGCGACATCCTGCGGGAGCCGGCGTGAACGGCGTCGTGCTCTCGATCGTGATCGGCTACCTGCTCGGCTCCTGTCCCTTCGGGTACTGGGCGGGCAGGCTGCGTGGCGTCGACCTGCGTGAGGAGGGCAGCGGCAACACCGGTGGCACCAACGCGGTGCGGGTGCTGGGCCCGGCGGTGGGCGTCCCGGTGATCATGCTCGACGTGCTAAAGGGCACCGCCGCGGTGCTGATCGCGGCGCAGCTGGGCGGGGTCGGCGCCGAGGCGCTGGCGGGGGCGGCGGCCGTGGTCGGGCACACGTTCCCGGTGTTCCTGCGGTTCCGCGGCGGCAAGGCCGTGGCCACGGGAGCGGGCGCGATGCTGGGGTTGGCGCCCGGTATCTCGCTGATCGTGGTCATACTGTGGATCGTGGTGGGACTGGTCACGCGCTACGTGTCGGTGGCATCGATGGTGTCGGCGGTCGCATTC
>DASUHV010000203.1:0-2305 GCA_036273355.1 Gaiellales bacterium | reverse complement strand
ACCGCATCACTCCGTCCACCAGTCCTGGACGGTCTCGCCGTCGCCGCCCTCGGGACGATCGGATCCGATCGCGACCACCTCCAGCCCGTCCGGGCCGGCCTCCAGCGCGCGCAGGGTGGAGGGCGCGATCCGCACCAGATCCCAGGGCTTGAGGTCGATGATGTCGTCGCCGAGCTTGATTCGTCCGGAGCCGGCGGTGACGAGGTATGCCTCCTCCTGCTCGCGGTGACGGTGGCCGAGCGTGTTGCGGTGGCCCGGCCCGTAGCGAAGCACGCTGACGCCGAGGTGCTCGGAGTCGAGGTGCTTGCGGCCGTACCGCGCCTCGACGCCGTCGCGTCCAGCGGCAGAGTCCTCGAGATCGTTCATGTTGACCTTCGTGTAACCAGCCATCGATGCCTCCTGCGTAGTGGAACCACCGCAGCGTAGTGCGCGAGCGGGAGTAGTCTCCGCCTCGCCGATGACCGCGACCGCGATCGCTGCCGCCGAGGCGCCCGAGGCCGCCGGGCCGCGCACGACCGTGCGCTCGACGCTGGCGGTATCGGTGCTGGCGGCGCTGGTGCCGGCCCTGGTCGGGCTGGCCTTCCTGGGCCGCTACGGATGGGATCGCGACGAGCTCTACTTCCTGGAGGCGTCGCATCACCTCGCGTTCGGATACGTCGACTTCCCGCCGCTGACCGCCCTGGTCGGGCGGGCGGTGGTGGTCGTGTTCGGGACGTCGCTGGACGCGCTGCGCCTGACGACCATGGTGATCGGGCTGACCAGCGTCGCCTTCGTGGCCCTGAGCGCGCGCGAGCTGGGCGGTGGCCTGCGGGCACAGGCGCTCGCGGCGCTGGCCTGGGCGACGGCGCCGATCGCGCTGGGAGCGGCCAGCATCTTCCATCCCACCTGGCTCGATCTGGGTGCCGAGACCGCGACGATCTACCTGGTGCTGGTCGCGGTCACCCGGCCGATGCCGCGGCTGTGGCCGGCGGTGGGGGTGATGGCCGGTCTCGGCCTCGAGGCCAAGTACACGATCGGCACGCTGCTGCTGGCGCTGGTGGCGGGGCTCGCGCTGACGCCGCAGCGGCGTGTGCTGAGGACGCGCGGCCCATGGATCGGCGCCGGGATCGCGCTCGTTCTGCTGCTGCCGAACATCGCCTGGGAGATCCATCACGGCTGGCCCAGCGCCGCCTTCGCGCACAGCCAGCGCGCGAAGACGGCCGCCGATACGCCGCCACCGGCATACGTGGCCGACGCGGTCGTGTTCCTCGCGGCGTGCACGGCGCTGGCCGTGATCGGCGGCGTCTGGATGTGGCGGCGGCCGGCCCTGCGCGCGTTCACCTGGGCGGCGCTGTTCGTGGTGGTCGGGTTCGGGCTCGAGCAGGGTCGTGGCTACTACCCGCTGCCGGCGATGATCGTATGCGTTGCGGCCGGCGCGGTGGCGCTGGAGCGGTGGCGGCCGGCGATCCGCTGGCGGCGCCGCGCGGTCCTGGGCGCTCTGGTCGCCTTCCAGCTGCTGGTGATCGCCGTCGCCGCGCAGGTGGTGGTGCCGATCCGCTCGACGACGGGCATGATCGACTCGGGCATCTGGAACGTGTCGTTCTTCAAGGATGAGATCGGCTGGCCGGAGATGGTCGCGCAGACCGCGCGAGCGTGGCGGTCGCTGCCCGCCGCCGAGCGCGCGCATGCTGCGATCCTGGCCCAGAACTACGGCGAGGCCGGCGCCCTCGCCCGGTTCGGCCCGTCGCTGGGCCTGCCGCAGCCGCTCTCGGGCCACCTCAGCTGGCAGTACTGGCGGCCCGCGCGTCTCCCTGAGCGGACGGTGCTGACCGTCGGGTACGACCCCGGCACGCTGCGCGGGATGTGCACCAGCTATCGCCGGCTGGCCACGATCGAGAACCCGTACAACCTGGACAACGAGGAGCGGGGCAGGATCATCGCCGTCTGCCGGCTGCCGCAGCCTCTGGGCCACATCTGGGACAGTCGCATCGCCAGCGACAGTCTCTAGAGCGGATCGCCGCGGGGGATTCCACTAGATTGCCATCGATGTACCGGTGGTTCTCGCCCATGTGGTGCTCGATCAGACCGGGAGCTGCTCATGGCGGTCGGTGAGTCGTCCCCCGCCGCCGGCCAGGCCGGCGACCTGAGCGGCGCCTGGATCGATCGCGACCTCAGCTGGCTCGAGTTCAACCGGCGGGTGCTGCACGAGGCGCTGGACGAGCGCACGCCGCTGCTCGAGCGCGTGAAGTTCCTGGCCATCTTCAGCGCGAACCTCGACGAGTTCTTCATGAAGCGGATGTCGCGGCTGGCGGACCCCACCGGCCTG
>DASUHV010000202.1:0-5769 GCA_036273355.1 Gaiellales bacterium | reverse complement strand
TTGACCATGCCCTGCACCTCGTCGTCGGACAGCCCGGAGCCGCCCTGGATCTGGATCTTCTGCTCGTTGCCGGTACCCATGTCCTTGGCCGACACGTGCATGATGCCGTTCGCGTCGATGTCGAACGCGACCTCGATCTGGGGCACGCCGCGCGGGGCCGGCGGGATGCCGACCAGCTGGAACTTGCCCAGGGTCTTGTTGTAGGCGGCCATCTCGCGCTCGCCCTGCAGCACGTGGATCTCCACCGACGGCTGCCCGTCCTCCGCGGTCGAGAAGATCTCGGCCTTGCGGGTGGGGATCGTGGTGTTGCGGTCGATCAGCCGGGTCATGACGCCGCCCTTGGTCTCGATGCCCAGCGACAGCGGGGTCACGTCGAGCAGCAGCACGTCCTTGACCTCGCCCTTCAGCACGCCGGCCTGGATGGCTGCGCCGATCGCGACCACCTCGTCCGGGTTGACGCCGCGGTGCGGGTCCTTGCCGATCAGCTCCTTGACCTTGTCCTGCACGGCCGGCATGCGGGTCATGCCGCCGACCAGGATCACCTGGTCGATCTGTGAGGCCGAGAGGCCGGCGTCGGACAGCGCCTGCTTGGTCGGGCCGACGGTGCGCTCGATCAGGTCATGCGTAAGCTCGCCCAGCTTGGCGCGGGTGAGCGTCGTGTCCAGGTGCTTGGGGCCGTCCGCATCGGCGGTGATGAACGGCAGGTTGATGTTGGTGGACTGCGTCGTGGACAGCTCGATCTTGGCCTTCTCGCCGGCCTCGTAGAGCCGTTGCAGGGCCATCGGGTCCTTGCTCAGATCGATGCCCTGATCGCGCTTGAACTCGGCCGCCAGCCAGTCGACGATGGCCTTGTCGAAGTTGTCGCCGCCCAGGTGGTTGTCACCGGAGGTGGCCTTCACCTCGAACACGCCGTCGCCCAGCTCCAGCACCGACACGTCGAAGGTGCCGCCGCCCAGGTCGAAGACGAGGATGGTCTGGTCGTGCTCCTTGTCGAGGCCGTAGGCCAGGGAGGCCGCCGTCGGCTCGTTGATGATGCGCAGCACCTCGAGGCCGGCGATCTTGCCGGCGTCCTTGGTGGCGTTGCGCTGGGCGTCGTTGAAGTAGGCGGGGACCGTGATCACGGCCTCGCTGACGGGCTCGCCCAGGTAGGCCTCGGCGTCGGCCTTCAGCTTCTGCAGGATCATCGCGGAGATCTCCTGCGGCGGGAAGGTCTTGTCGCCGGCCTGCACGCGGGCGTCGCCGTTGGGTCCGGAGACGACCTCGTAGGGGACGATCTTCTGCTCCTCGCTGACCTCGGAGGCCTTGCGGCCCATGAAGCGCTTGATCGAGAAGACCGTGTTCTGCGGGTTGGTGACCGCCTGCCGCTTGGCCGGGGTGCCGACCAGGCGCTGGCCGTCCTTGGTGAACGCGACCACCGACGGGGTGGTGCGACCGCCCTCGGCGTTGGGGATGACGGTGGGCTCGCCGCCCTCCATCACCGCCATGCACGAGTTGGTTGTGCCAAGATCGATGCCAATCACTTTGCTCATACGGTGCTGCTCCTTGCGGGTTGATTCAGTTGGTCGGATGTAGAAAATCTCAGTCGAGTTGTAGCAGATTTCTCGGGGCCGGGCCAGTCTTGACACGGCGCCGTTTTATACCTAGCCTATCTAGGTATGAGCGCCACCGACCTGCGCGGACAGATCGACCTGCTGCTGCTGAGCGTGCTGGTCGCCGAGCCCGCCCACGGCTACCGCGTGATCGAGCGGCTGCGCGAGCAGAGCGATGGAGCGTTCGACCTGACCGAGGGCACCGTCTACCCCGCGCTGCACCGGCTGGAGCGAAGCGGCCTGCTCGAGAGCCACTGGTCAGATGACGCGCCCCGGCGGCGCCGCGTGTACGCGGTGACGCAGGCGGGCCGCGGCTCGCTGGCGATGCGGCGGCGGGACTGGGCGGCGTTCGCGGGGGCGATGCAGGCGGTGATCGCACAGTGATCGAGCGCTGGCTGGCCGAGTTCGACCGCCACCTGCGGGTGCACGGACGCCGCCGCCGGCGCGTGATCGAGGAGCTGGAGGCGCACCTGCATGAGGGCGCCGCCGCGCACGGCGAGCCGGAGGCGGTGCGCCGGATGGGAGGGGCGAGGGCGGTCGCCGAGTCGTTCACCCCGCGCGCGGCCGACCGCCTGTTCGAGCAGCGCGACCGGCTGGCGGCGCTGCTGATGCTGGCGGCGATGGCGGCCAGCCTGCCGCTGGCGCGCACCCTGGGGCAGCTGGGCCGCTCCGATCGGTCGCACGCCTTGGCCTGGTTTCTCGTGTTCCTCGCACCGACCGCGGCCGTGGCGCTGGTGTCGTGCCTGGCGGTGCTGCGGCGCCGGCCCCTGGGCGCGCGGCTGGCCGCGCCGCTGCTCGCCATGGTGGCGGTGACGGCGGTGGTGGTGCTGCTCGACCTGCCGCCGTCGCGGGCCGAGTTCCGCACGTACACGGCGGCCGAGACCGCTCAGACGCGCCTGCAGTGCGCGGCCGTAGATCCGGGCTGCGTCGCGGCCGACCACGCCTCCGCGATTCGGATCAACTACTCCCTCGGAGCGCTGGCGCTGGCCGGCTTCTACCTATGGGCCGTCACCGGCTGGACGCCACGCCGGCGCGACAGGCGACGGCGGGCCATCGCCTGATCCGCCCTCGGCGGCCACGCCCGCCCGCCACGGCAGCGCGATGTCGCCCAGCGCCCGTTCCGCGAGCAGGGGCAGCACGACGAGCGTCAGCACCTGCACCGTGGTGATCGTCCGCGACGCCGATTCGGACAGCAGCGGGTGCAGGGCGACCGTGTGGTTCCAGTACACGAACGTGAGCGCCGCGAGCATCCCGAAGAAGGTGACCAGGTAGGCGACCGCCAGCTCGCGGTTGCGCCCACGCAGCAGCATCACCACCGCGCAGGCCAGCGCCAGCGGCACCACCCCTGCCCACGTCCAGGCCACCACCGAGCGAGTCAGCGACCGCACGATCGTGGGCAGGTCGCCGGCCTGGTCGACCATGCGGCCCAGGGACGGCTGCACGATCCGCGAATGCAGGTCGTGGGCGTTCGCGTACAGCTGCCAGGGGGCGGCGGTCGCGACCACGGCCACCGCCGCCACCGCGGCATCGCGCAGCGATCGCCACTGTCGCCGGCTGACCAGCAGCAGGCCCACCAGCGCGAACAGGAGACCCGTGTTCGCCGTCGCCTCGACCTTGGTCGCAAGCGACCCCGCCAGGAACACGCTGCCCAGGGCCAGATCCCTGCGCGCCCCGCCGGCCAGCCAGATCCCGACCAGCACCGCGCCGGCCACCCAGGTGCAGGCGACGGTCATGTCCCACGGCCCGTACAGCGTGCGTATCTGCAACCCGGGCGACGCGGCCACGGCGGTGAGGCCGGCCGCCAGCACGATCGGATTCGCATACGGGCCCAGCACCACCCACATCGCGGCCACGAACGCGATCAGCACGATGACGAACTGGACGTGCACGAAGGTCGTGTCCACGCGGCCCATCGCGTGGTTGTCGAGGGCAGTCAGCGCCGGCAGCCCCAGCGGGTACTCGCGGTGGGTGTTGAGGTAGGCGGTGCTGAAGAACCGGTCGTCCAGGGCGCCCCTGAACGGGCCGCCGTGGCCCGTGAGCAACCGCGCCTTCTGCGCCCAGTCCAGCTGCCAGTCGATCTCCGCCGCGCGCTTGGTGCTGGCCTGCGCCAACAGCAGCCCGCACGGCACGGCGGCGGCGGCGGCCAGGAGCAAGCCGTCGCGCCCCAGCGCCCCGCCTCGCGGATCGCGGCGCCGGCGATCGACCGCAATCCCCACCGCCAGCGCGACGGCCGTCATCACGACCAGCACCTGCGGCGTCGGCGCGAACCCCGCGTACAGCAGCGGGGGCATCAACGCCAGGTAGAGGGCGATGCCCGTGAACGGGCTGAGCACCAGCGCACCCGCCGTGCCGGCCGCACGCCAGCTGCCGATCACCAGCAGCGCTCCCGCGCCCAGCCCGGCCAGCAACAGGTTGACCGCGAGCAACCCGGCCGCCTCGCGTATCACCGGTGCACCAGCCAGTTGTCTCCGAACCGCCAGCGCTGCGTGACGGTGACGCCGGCCTGCTCGGGAGTGCCGCCCAGCACCAGCACCCAGCGGGTCTGCGACGGGTCGACCCGGATGCGCGGAGCCAGCACGTAGCGCAGCCAGAACGAGCCTCCCTGCGGGGTGACCGGCACCATCGCGTAGGTGTCACCCGGCGGGATCCGGCTGATCGCCGCGCGCGCGAGATCCTGGTATCCACGCTTGCGATACGCCGGCGGCGCCTGATCGAGCGCCGGCGAGGCGTGCGGGAGCCCGTTCAGGTGCCTGGCGCGCGCCTCGACAGACTGGTACGTCGACACGGCCATCACCAGGGCCAGAGCGATCACGGCCAGCGACGCGGCCAGGTGCCGGCGCCACAGACCTACGCCGAGGACGGCCAACCCGAAACACACCGCTCCGACGGCGAAGGCGCTCATCGCGGCGATCATATCGACCGCCTCAGGCGGTCTGATACTGTCACGCACCCTGCAGCAGCCATGGCCAGAACGCTCTCCGTCCTGATACCGATCTACAACGAGGAACGCGCCCTGACGGCGCTGCTCGACGCCGTCGAGGAACGGCCGGAGGTATCCGAGATCGTGATCGTGGACGACGGCTCCACCGACGGCACGCCGGAGATCCTGGCCGCCCGCACGTTCACGCGCCCCACCCAGGTGATCCGCCATCCCCGCAACAGCGGCAAGGGCAGCGCGATCCGCACGGCGCTCGCCGCGGCGGGCTCCGAGCTGGCGCTGATACAGGACGCCGACCTGGAGTACGACCCGGCCGACTACCCGGCGCTGCTGGCGCCGTTCGAGCGACACGGGGTGACGGTGGTGTTCGGCAGCCGCAGCTTCTCGTCGCACTCCGCCTACTCGTTCTGGTTCGTGATGGGAAACAAGCTGGTCACGCTGTGGACGAACCTGCTGTTCAACTCCTACATCAGCGACATGGAGACGTGCTACAAGGTGATGTCGCTGGAGACCTGGCGCTCCCTGAAGCTGAAGGCGAACCGGTTCGACATCGAGCCAGAGATCACCGCGAAGCTGCTGCGCTCCGGCCACCGCATCTACGAGGTGCCGATCTCCTACGTGGCACGCGGGCGCGACGAGGGCAAGAAGCTGACCTGGCGGGACGGCGTGGCCGCCCTGATGGTGCTATCCCGGATTCGCCTGTTCCGCTGACCGATCGGCGCGGCGCGGCACCCGGCCGCTGACCACCGTCGCGCCGAAGGGGCACAGGTCGAGCAGCACGCAGCCGTCGCAGCGCGGCCGCCGCGCCTTGCAGGTGCGACGGCCGTGCTCGATCAGCAGCAGGTGCGCCTCCAGCATCCGGTCGGGCGGCGTGATGGCCGTCAGCAGCGGATGCGCTGCGTCGGCGCTCACCCGCGGGCCGATCAGCTCCAGCCGCAGCGCGATCCGGTGGATGTGCGTATCCACCGGCATCACCGGCATGCCCAGCGAGAACAGGAGCACGCAGCTGGCGGTCTTCCGCCCCACCCCCGGCAGCGCCGTCAGGAACGCCATCGCCGCCTCCGGCTCCTGCCCGGCCAGCCAGCCCAGGTCGAGGCCGGCCGGCGACGCCGCCAGCTGGGCCAGGATCGCCTGGATCCGCGGCGCCTTCTGGTTGGCCAGCCCGCCCGGCCGCAGCACCGCAACCAGCTGCGCCGGCGGTGCCTCCAGCACGTCCTGCCAGCGCGGGTAGCGCTCCCGCAT
>DASUHV010000201.1:0-13841 GCA_036273355.1 Gaiellales bacterium | reverse complement strand
GTCTCGGGATGGTTCGAGACCGCGCGCCGGTCGGTCACCAGCGCCGGGCGGTCGGGGGAGATCATCACGGTGGCGACCCGCCCGGATCGGTCGCAGAGCGTGACGTTGTAGGAGATCTGGTGCGGCAGCCGCTGCAGCACTTCGATGCCCTCCCCGACGTCGGCGGCCACCTCCAGCAGGTAGCGGATCACGAGCGGGATGCCGAAGCCCTCGCCCACCTCGCGGCGCCCGCCGAACGTCAGCGACACCGCCAGGCCGTCGTCGTTCATTCCGTCCACCAGCCCCCACAGGCAGTCCCCGGTGCCGAGCACGCGCCGAGCCGACCAGCGCGAGCGGTAGATCGTCGCCTCGAACAGGCGCGGGTCGTAGTCGTAGTTGCGAAGCAGCACCGGCTCGCCGCCCTCGCGATCAGGGACGACCACCTGGGAGCAGGCCACGATGAACGGCGGCGGGTTCCACAGCGTCAGCATGGCCGCGACCGTGTCGTCGCCTCCGGCCAGCGCCACCAGCTGCGCGTGCACCTCGGCCAGCTCCGGCATGTGCTGGTGAAGCGCGGCCTCGGCGGCCGCACGGCCGGGCCGTTCCCGACCGCCGTCGGCCCCGAGCCACCAGGCTCGGTAGGCGTCCCACGTCTCGCGGTAGAGCGCGCTCCAGCGCGGGCCCGGCCGGTCCTCGTCGATGCCGATGAACCGCAGCGTCCGGGTCTGCGGGCGCGGTGCCGGCGAGTCGGTCAGCCACCGGCGCCACTCTGCCGGCACGTACTGCGTCCAGTCGTCAGGCGAGCCGGTGGGCAGTAGGTGTCGCACGGACTCGGGCACCCAGCTCTTCCAGCCGCCCGCCTCCGACTCCGGCACCTGATCGGTCTCGTGCGGCATCGCGCGGCAGTGTACGCCGGTCGACGCAGTGCGCTATTCGTGCGAACATATGTTCGTGCCGGACGAGGCGAACATCCTCCACGCCGACCTCGATGCCTTCTTCGCGTCGGTCGAACAGCGCGACGATCCGCGGCTGCGAGGCCGCCCCGTGATCGTCGGCGGAGGCGTGGTGCTGGCCGCCAGCTACGAGGCGAAGGCGCGGGGCGTCCGCACCGCAATGGGCGGCAGCCGCGCTCGCATGCTGTGCCCGGACGCGATCGTGGTGCCGCCGCGGATGTCGGCCTACTCGGAGGCCAGCAAGGCCGTCTACCGCGTGTTCGAGGACATGGCGCCGGTGGTCGAGGGCCTGTCCATCGACGAGGCCTTCCTGGACGTGCGCGGGCTCGAGCACATCACGGGGACGCCGGCCGAGATCGCCGTTCGGCTGAAGCGCGAAGTGCTGGAGCGGGTGGGGCTGCCGATCACGGTCGGCGTGGCGCGCACGAAGTTCCTGGCCAAGGTGGCGAGCGGAGTGGCCAAGCCGGACGGGCTGCTGGTGGTGCCGCCCGAGGCGGAGCTGGCCTTCCTGCATCCCCTGCCGATCGAGCGGCTGTGGGGAGTCGGCCCGGCCACGTCGGCCAAGCTGCATCTGCTCGGCATCGCAACCGTGCGGCAGGTGGCGGAGCTGACGGAGGCCGACCTCGTCTCGATGCTGGGGCGAGGCGTGGGCCGCAAGCTGCACGCGCTCGCCCACAACCGCGACCCGCGGCGGGTGCGGCCGCGGAGCCGGCGCCGCTCGGTCGGCGCCCAGCACGCCATGGGACGGCGGCCGAAGTCGTGGCACCAGATCGAGGCCAGCCTGGCGGCGCTGGTGGAACGGGTCACCCGCCGCATGCGTGCGGCCGGGCGGGCCGGGCGCACGGTGGTGCTGCGGCTGCGCTTCGACGACTTCGCCCGCGTCACGCGGTCGCACACGATGCCCTATGCGACCGCCCAGACGCAGGCGATCCTGCTGACCGCACGCGCGCTGCTGGCGACCGCCCGGCCCATGATCGAGCGCCGCGGCCTGACGCTGGTGGGTGTCGCCGTCACCAACCTCGAGGACGGCTCAGCGCTGCAGCTGGAGCTGCCGTTCAACCGTCGCAGCCGCGATCAGCTCGACGAGGCGCTCGATCAGGTGCGCGACCGGTACGGGTCGGCGGCCGTGATCAGGGCTGCGTCGCTGGGCCGCGATCAGCGATCGCCACCGCCGCTGCTGCCGGACTGACCGTCGGCGCGTCGTCGGGGCCGGGAGCGGTCGTCCACGACTCGCCGTGTCCCAGCCGGTCGGGGTGCTTCGCGTCGTGCTTGCGGTGCAGGGCCGTGTGGTGGTCCAGCGTATGGTGGTTCGGGCAGACCTTCCAGGTCGTGCCCCTGACCGGATGCCGTCCCGGCCGGTAGCACCAGATCACCCGGCAGCGCGTGTGCCACCAGGCCCACAGCAGCGCGAGCGTCGTGAGCAGCAGTCCGGCCAGGCCTGCGAAGTCCGAGAAGGCGGTGCCGGGATCACCCGCCCACCAGTGTTCAAGCCACCCGATCACTCGGCTCGTCGGTCTCCGGTGCGGCCGCCGCAGGTGCGGCAGGCGCAGCGGGCGGGGTCTCCGGCGCAGGAGCCGGCACGGCGGTCGGCGGGAGCGGCGGCAGGGCGGACGCTGGGATCGGATCGACCGGCAACTGCGCGCGCCGTCCGGTCACGGCCGACGCCATCCGCGACAGCACCCCGGTGTGCTCCTCGCTGGCCTCGAGGCCGGCGACGAAGGTGGCGCGCACCGCCTCCAGCGCGTGCTCGTCGATCGGCGGCGGCTCCGGGTTGGGGATGTCCTTGGGCAGCTGGCCGATCACGGTCGCGTCCAGCCAGAACAGCTCGTCCTCCCGGCAGACGGCGATGCTGGCCGTCAGGGCGCCGGTGCCGTCACCGGGCTGGCCGGCCTCGACCTCGTCGGCGTCCACCTTGACGCTGACATCGACCATGGGCGTCCCGCACATCGGGCAGGAACGCTCGCCCGCGGCGGCATCCTTCGAGCCCTGCCAGATCGCCTTGATCTCGTCCTCCTGCACGTGGCCGTAGGCGGCCGTCATCGTGCAGGCGGCGCCGTGGCCGTTCGGGCACGACCAGAACGTGTCGTAGCCGTTTGCGCCGAGCGCGAGCACGGCCTGGCAGGTGGGGCAGGTGGGTGAATCGGGAGATGCCATGGGTTCTGGGCTCCTTCGTAAACGATCAATTGGCGACGCGGGCGCTGACGCCGCCTGAGAGGTATCGGACGCGAGGCGGCAGTACATGAGTGGGTGACACCGTCAGCATCCGGCGGGGCCCGGTGCAGCCGGCCCACCGCGAGGCGTCCTAGGCGCCGCCCTGTGCGCCCTCCTCGCGGGCCGCGCGGCGCCGCAGCGCCACCCCGGTCAGCGACTCGCGGATGACGCGGTCGGCCACCAGCGCCGTGATGTCGGCTCCGCCGACCATCGTGGGCAGCACCTCGACCACGTCCGAGCCGACCAGGTCGAGCCGGCTGGCCAGCGACCGGCAGGCCCACAGCAGCTCGGTGGGCGTCATGCCGCCCGGCTCGGGGGTGCCGGTGCCGGGAGCGAAGGCGGGGTCGAGCACGTCCACGTCGACGGTCAGCAGCACCGGTCCGGGGCCGACGATGGCCACGGCCCGCTCGACGATCTCCTTGATGCCACGGTCGCGCACGTCGTGGGCGAAGAACGACGTGATCCCGCGCTCGCGCTGCCAGGCGAACTCCTGCTCGCCAGGCCAGTAGCCGCGCAGGCCGATCTGCACGTAGCGGGCAGGGTCGACGTGGCCGCGGTCGACGGCGTTGTACATCGGCGTCCCGTGCGACAGCACGCGCTCCCACTGGAGGGCGCCGGTATCGGTGTGGGTGTCGAAGTGGACGAGGCCGATGGGGCCGTGCACCGAGGCCAGCGCCTCCGCCTCGGGCTGGGTGATCGAGTGGTCGCCGCCCAGCAGCACCGGCATCACGCCTGCCGAGGCGACCTCGGCCACCAGCGCCGTGATGGCGGCGTGGGACGACTCGGGGTCGGCGGGGACACAGGCGGCGTCGCCGTAGTCGACAACGCGCAGCTCCTCGAAGGCGTCGATGCCGGCCTCGAGGTGGACGCCGTGGGGCGCGCTGGCGGCGCGGATCGCGCGCGGGCCGAACCGGGTGCCGGGGCGGTCGGTGACGAGCTCGTCCATGGGCGCGCCGATGATCGCGGCGTCGACGCCCACCAGGTCGGCCAGGTCCTCGGTGTAGGGCAGGCCGGCAAACGTCAGCAGCCCGGCGTAGTCGGGCTTGCCGTCCGCGTGGCGTGACCAGCGTCGCTGGGGATCGATCATGCCGGGTCTCCTTGCTCCTGGGGTGGGAGCCGACATTCTGGCGCGCGGCGGCGGCGCGTGCCGCGGCTCAGCCTTCCGGCACCTCGGTTGGCTGCCACAGCTCGAAGCGGTTGCCCTCCGGGTCAACGGCATGTCCGAAGCGGCCGTAGCTGGCCTCGGACACCTCATCGTCGACGGTGGCGCCGGCAGCCCGCAGCTGCTCGAGCATGGCGTCGAGGTCGTCGACCCGGAAGTTCAGCATGGTCTGCTGCTCCATCCCGCCGAAGTAGTCGGTGTCGGTCGGAAACGGCGCGAACACCGTGGGGCCGGCCTGCTGCGTCCACGACCACTTCGTGTCCCTGCTGGGGATGCCGAGGTTGGCCTGGTACCAGGCCGCCAGGCCGGCCGGGTCCTTGGCGCGGAAGAAGAAGCCGCCGATGCCGGTAACGCGCTGCATGGTGGCACCGTACACGCTGCGGGCGCCCGCGAACGGGGTCGGCGCTGGGCGCCGCCTATGTACTGCCGATGCGGCCTGCAAAGGCGGTTTGCGGCCCGCGCCGGAAGGGGCAAGACTGGTGCCGACGACCACTCGACGAAGGGACTTCGGATGCCGCGACGAGTCGTGCTGCTGGTGGGTACGCGCAAAGGATGCTTCGTGATGGAGAGCGACCTCGACCGCCGGGACTGGCAGATCCGGGGGCCGTACTGCGACGGCTGGCCGGTCTACCACGCGATCCACGACGGCGAGTCGGGCACGATCTACGCCGCCGGCGCCAGCGAGTGGCACGGCACCGGCATCTGGCGCAGCGGCGACCTGGGCGAGACCTGGCAGCTCTCCAGCGAGGGCCTCGGCTACGGCGAGGACGCCGAGCTGAAGCTCTCGAAGGTGTCCGGACTGTCGGCCGCACACGGCCGCGTGCTGGCGGGCGCCGAGGCGGCCGGCGTGTTCGAGAGCCGCGACGGCGGCGCCACCTGGTCGCTCAAGAGCACGCTCGACGGGCAGCCCGGCCGCGAGCTCTGGAACATCCCCGAGAACCAGCCGCCCGGCCACCTGGGCATGCCCGCGATCATGCCGCACCCCACCGAGCCGGAGCACTTCTGGGTGGTGATCCAGGGCATGGGCATCTTCGAGACGACCGACGACGCGGCCACGTGGACGCCCCGCAACAACGGGCTGCGCGCGGCGTGGCCGCGCGAGCACGAGGACGTGGGATTCTGCGTGCACAAGCTGGTGATGTCGCCGCTCGACACGGATCGCATGTACCAGCAGAACCACGTCGGCATGCACCGCAGCGACGACGGCGGTCACTCGTGGGTGGAGGTGACCGACGGCCTGCCCACCGAGTTCGGCTTCGCCGCGGCCACGCACCCGCACGACCGCGACAGCTTCTACGTGATCCCGCTCGACCCCGGCCACGGCCGCTTCATGCCCGACGGGCACGCGTCGGTGTGGCGGACGAGCGATGCCGGCTCGAGCTGGCGACGCCTCGACAGCGGCCTGCCGAAGCAGGATGCCTACCTGGGCGTGCTGCGGGAGGGCTTGGCGATCGACGACCTGGACGTGCCGGGGCTCTACTTCGGCACCAGCACCGGCCAGGTGTTCGCCAGCGCGGACGAGGGCGAGAGCTGGTCAGAGATCGCCAGCTACCTGCCGGCGATCGCATCGGTCGAGGTGGCGGTCGTTTCCTAGTGGCCCAGCTGCACCTCCCCGCCACCCTGCCATCGCTGTTCGAGGACCTACCGCGCACGCTCGAGGTGGAAGCCGGGACGGTGAACGAGGCGATCGACCGGCTCGACCAGCGCTGGCCCGGGATGCGCGACCGGCTGTGCGAGCCGGGCCCGCAGCTGCGCCGCCACATCAACGTCTACGTCGACCGCGAGCGAGCCGGGCTCGACACCAGGATCGAGGACGGCTCGCGGGTGGACGTGATCGCCGCCATCAGCGGCGGCTGAGCTACTTGTCCGGCTTGCGGGCGCGGCTGGGGGCGACGCGCGCCGGCTCGTTCGGCATCTTCGGGTAGACCGGCGGCCAGGGAGCATCCATCAGGCCGGCCGCCATGTCGCGGCGGTGCATCTCCATCAGCGGCTCCAGCGACTGCGGCCGCTCCGACATCGACTCCCACGCGTCGCCCTTTTCGGCAACGCGCTCGGGCACGTTGGCCAGGGTCAGCGCCTGTGGATCGATGTCGTCGAGCTCGTCCCATGCGAACGGCATCGAGACCTGGCCGCCCGGCCGCGGCCGCACCGTCCAGGCCCCGATCACGGTCTTGTGGGGCGCGTTCTGGTTGAAGTCGACGAACACGCGCTCGCCCCGCTCCTCCTTCCACCAGGCGGCGGTGGTCAGGTCGGGCCGGCGGCGCTCCAGCTCGCGGGCCAGGGCAACCGCCGCCTCGCGCACCACGAACGAGTCCTGCTCGGGCCGCAGCCGCACGTAGACGTGGATGCCGTTGCGGCCGGTGGTCTTGGGGTGGCCCTCGATGCCGAGCTCGTCGAGCAGCGCCCGCGTCTCGGTGGCCGCCTCCTTGACCATGGCCAGATCGACGCCGGGCGAGGGGTCGAGATCGATCCGCAGCTCATCGGTGTGGTCGGGATCGGCCGCGAGGTAGGGCCACACGTGCAGGCCGATGCAGCCCAGGTTCACGGCCCACACGATGTGGGCGACGTCGGCCGCGACCAGCGCCTGGGATGGCGTGACGTTCGGCGTCTGCACGGTGGTCGTCTGCAGCCAGTCGGGCGCGTTCTTGGGCACGCGCTTCTGGAAGAACGACGTTCCACCGGCGCCGTCCGGGTAGCGCTCCATCAGCACCGGGCGGCCACCGAGGGCGCGCATCAGCGGCTGCTCGATCGCCAGGTAGTAGTTGGCGAGGTCGAGCTTGGTCTCGCCCCGCTCCGGGAAGAAGGTCTTCGCCGGATTCGACAGGACGAGCGTGCGGCCGGCCGCCGTGATCTCTGCTGAGGCTTTTTCGGGCATCCGTTCGCTGGCGATGATACGCCGCCCTGTGCGAGGGTTCGTGCAGATGACGACCGACCTGGCACCGGTGATCCGCCGGAACACGCTGCTCCTGTCCACCACGAGCGCGGTCAACTCGGTGGTGCTACAGCTGGCGGCGGCCGTGTCGACGCTGACCTTCGTGCTGGTCACGGGCCACGCCGGGCTGCTGGGTCTCGGCCCGGCGATCTTCCTGACGTCGTCGGGAGTGACGGCGGGGATCGCCGGGCGCACGATGGACCGGCATGGGCGCCGGCCGGTGCTGGCGGTCGGGTTCGTGGCGCTCTCGAGCGGGTGCGCGTTGAACGCGCTGGCAACGCGCACGTCGTCGGTGCCGGCGCTGCTGGCCGGGCTGGTGCTGATCGGCGTAGGTATGGCCACGTCGCTGCTGATCCGGACGGCGGCCGGTGACATGTACGCGCCGGAGCGCCGCGCCCGCGGCATCTCCTACGTCCTGTTCGGGTCGGTGTTCGGGGCGATCCTGGGCCCGGCGGTGTTCAGCCCAATGTTCGCGGGCAAGCACGTCGACCCGGACGTGCTGACGGTGCCGTGGCTGGCGGCCGCCGGGATCGCGCTGGTGGCGATGGCAATCGTGATGCTGGTGCGGCCGGACACGCGCGAGATCGCGATCCAGATCGGCGCTGAGCAGGGCGCTCCACCACCCGGCGCGGCCGCGCCGCTGGCCGAGATCCTGCGCCGGCCCGGGGTGCTGCCCGCGATGGCCGCGAGCCTGGCCAGCTTCGCGGTGATGGTGTCCGTGATGAACCTGTCGGGGTACGTGGTCGTGCAGGTGCACCACCATGCGCAGGACGCGGTGTTCCCGATCATCGGCGCGCACGTGCTGGGCATGTATGCGCTGGTGATGGTGGTCGGGACGCTGATCGACCGGATCGGGCGGACGCCCGCGCTGGCCATCGGGCTGCTGGTGATGGGTGCATCGGTGCTGTCGCTGCAGTGGGTGCAGGGCGTGCCGGCGACGGCGGTGCTGCTGTTCGGGCTCGGCATCGGCTGGAACATCTCGTTCGTCGCGGCGACGGCACAGCTGGCGGATCTGAGCAGCGCGCTCGAGCGAGGCAAGCTGCTCGGCTTCAACGACCTGATCGCGTCGCTGCTGGGCGCATCGATGGCGCTGGTCGGCGGCTACGGGCTGGAGACGTCCGGCGTGGGCGCGCTGGCCGTCGGAGCTGCGGTGGTGGTCGTGTCGCCGGTGGCGTGGATCCTGTGGCGCGAGCAGCTGCCCACGGCGTCGTCGGAGGCCTGAGCGTCAGTTGTGGATGCGCTCGCCGCGGGCGAGCATGGCGACGAACGTCTCGATCCGCCGGGCGCGCGTCGCGGGTCGCTTGGCGTCCTGGATGCGGTAGAGGATGGCGTAGCGGTTGCGGCTGTCGAGCGACTCGAAGAAGGCGCGGGCGGCGGGAACGCGGGCGAACTCGCGGGCGAGGTCGTCGGGCACCTGGGCAGCGCTCTGCGGCTCGTACGCGGCGTCCCAGCGACCGTCGGCGCGGGCGCGCTCGACCTCGCGCAGGCCGGACGGCTGCATCTCGCCGCGCTCGATCAGGCGCTCGGCCTTGGCGCGGTTGACCTGCGACCACCTGCTGCGACGAGCGCGGGGAGCGAAGCGCTGCACCCAGTGGTCGTCGTCGAGGGACTGCTTGCGGCCGTCGATCCAGCCGAATGAGATGGCCTCCTCGAGCGCCTCCGCGTGGGTCACGGACTCGATGCCGGTGCCCTTGCGGGCGATCTTCAGCCAGATGCCCTCGCTCCCCTCCGGCTGGCCGGCGAGCCACGCACGCCACGCCTGCCTGCTGGGAAACGAGAGCGTCGGATGCTGCTTCTCTGCCACTCGGGGACGGTAGTCGCAAAATCTGATCGCCGCTCGGCGGCGTATCTGCGGTAGGGCCGGCGTCGGTGGTCGGCGAACCGAACGACGGGGGACCGAGATGGGGACTCGCAGGATGCTGACGGCGGCAATCGCAGGGGCGTGCTGCGTGGGCGTGGGTGCGGTGCTGATGACGAGCGCCGCGCGCAGCGCAGCGACCACGGTGCCGGTCTCCGTCGGCCCGGGCGGCATGCTCGTATTCAACCCGGTCAACGTGACGGCGCACCAGGGCGACACGGTCACATGGACGTGGGACTCGTCCGGCCACACGACAACCGACACCACGGGACTGGGCCTCTGGGACTCGAAGATCAGATCGGTGCACGCGACCTTCAGCCACAAGTTCGTGCACGCGGGCACGTTCGGCTACCACTGCCAGGTGCACTTCGCCTTCGGGATGGTCGGGTCGGTGAAGGTGCCGCTGATGCTGACGAGGTCGGGATCGAAGGTGACGGTGCGCTGGGCCTCGTCGCCGCCCGCCGCGGGATTCGTCGAGGACGTGCAGCAGCAGAAGCCGGGCGCGGCCGGCTTCACGGCGCTGGTGACGGGCTCGACCGCCCAGTCGAAGGCGATCACGCTTGCTAGGGGCACGTGGAAGTTCCGGGCCCGGTACCGCAACTCCGCGACCGGCAAGGCCAGCGGCTACTCGCCGGTGGCGACGGTGACGATCACCTGAGTGTCACGGCGGTCACGCGGCGGTGCAACGACACAGCCGCCCGAACCGGGCTCTGAGCCCGACTCGGCCGGGGTGAGCGGTCCGGCACGGGATCGTGACGGGTCGTTTCGACGTCTTGAGGCGGGGCCGCGTGGCTGAGCGGCGGCTGGTCCCGAGGCCGTGACGTTCGTGCCGGCCGGGTGGTGCGAGTTGTTGCAGTCGGAGCCGGGATCGCTGCCGGCGCGTGAGGTTCGTTGCGCTCTTGGGGGTCACGCACCCGTCACGCGGGCGCAACGCCGGTCGCGCGTTTGGGGGTGTCAAACACCGGCCCGGGCGGCGTGAGAGGTCCGGTGCGGGATCGTTGCGGGTCGTTGCTCGGCCTTGATGCGCGGCCGCGTGGTTGAGCGGTGGCCGGCCGAGGGCCGTGATGTTCGTGGCTGCCCGGCGGTGCGAAACGTTGCGGATGGTGCCAGGATCGTTGCGGCGGCGCCGGGTTCGTTGCGCTTCCGGGTGTCACGCGCCGGTGACGGCGGTGTCACGCCCGGACGCGGGCGTGCTCGGGGTCGACCAGCACGTCGGCGGCCAGTTCGGCCGCGACCGGCCGGCCCAGCACCTCGACCTCGACCCTGGCGTCGTCGGCCAGGTCGGCCGGGAGGTATGCGAACGCGATCGTCCGCCCCACGGTGTGCCCGTAGCCAACGCTCCGCACGCGGCCGGCCGTCGCCCCGTTCACCAGCACCGCCTCGCCGCCGTACGCCGGCAGGTAGTCCTCGCCGCCCACCAGCAGCGTGCGTATCCGGCGCGACGGCTCCGTTCCGGCCGCCCGCAGCGCCTCGCTGCCGATGAACTCGCCCTTGTCCAGCGCCACGCAGAAACCGAGCCCGGCCTCATACGGCGTGTCCCCGCCCGTCAGGTCGCTGCCCATGTAGCGGTAGCCCTTCTCCAGCCGCAGGCTCTCCAGCGCCCGGTACCCAGCGATCGCGAGGCCATGCTCGCGGCCCGCGGCCGCCAGCCGGTCCCACACCTGCACCGCGTCCGGCGCCTCGGCGTACAGCTCGAACCCGAGCTCGCCGACGTACGTGATGCGCTGCGCCAGCACCGGCTCGCCGATCCGGATCTCGCGCGCCGTGCGGAACGGGAAGGCCGCCGCCGAGACATCGTCGTCGCTGCAGGCCGACACCACGTCCCGCGCCCGCGGCCCCCAGATGCCGATCACCGACAGCCGCTCCGTCACCTCGCGCATCTCCACCGGCCCGTCCTCGTCTCGCATGTGCAGCCGCAGCCAGCCCATGTCCGACTCGACCACGCCGGCTCCCGTCACCACCCGGAACCGCTGCTCGCCCAGCCGCGTCACCGTCACGTCGGCGACGATCCCGCCGCGGGCGTTCAGGAACTGGGTGTAGATGACGCTGCCGGCCGGCCGGTCGATGCGGTTGTCGCAGACCCTGTCCAGCAGCGGAAGCGCACCGGGCCCCTCCAGCTCGATCTTGCCGAATGACGACATGTCGATCATCCCGGCCCGCTCCCGGACCGCCCGGTGCTCCTCGCCCACCGCGTCGAACCAGGGCGGTCGCGTCCAGCCGTACCCGCGCTGATCGGCACCGGCCCGGCGCCACGGCTGTCCGGGTCGCAGGTGGTCGGCCCGCTCCCAGCCGTTCTTGGAGCCGAACACCGCCCCCGCGTCCTGCAGCCGCCCGTGCAGGGCGCTCAGCCGGTTGGGCCGGCCCCACTCGTCGTGGTCGTCCGGGTACCGCAGCCGGTAGTAGTAGCGGTAGACCTCGCGCCCGGCCGCGTCCACCTGCGCCGGCGGCCGGTACGCGTCGCCGAACCGCCAGGCCCGCATCCCGTGCACGTCGAGCTCGGTCTCGTCGTCGGTCATCCACTCCGCGATCGTCTTCCCGATCCCGCCCGCCCCGCCGAAGCCGTTCAGCGACAGCCCGGCCGCCATCCAGAACCCGGACACCCCCGGCACGGGACCCAGCAGCGGATTCCCGTCCGGCGTCATCGCGTCCGGATGGCACTCCAGCGTGACCATGCCCGCGTCCTCAAGGAACGGAAACCGCCGCGCAGCGCCGCTCCAGAGCTGGGCAAACCGCTGCTCGTCGGCCGGCAGGTTGCTCCCCGCGTGATCCCACGGCACGCCGTCCAGCCAGCGCGAGACCGGGTTCGGCTCGTAGCCGCCGAACAGCACCCCGCCCGCCTCCGAGCGCCCGTAGACGAGGTTGTCGGTGTCCCGGAAGCAGGGCATGTCGCGCGGCAGCTCGTGCCCGTCCACCGCCTGCAGCGCGATGTGCTGATGGTCGACCGGCACCGACGGCGTGAACGCCCCCACCATGGCCGACACCTGCGGGGCCCAGATCCCGCACGCGTTGACCACGTGCTCCGCCTCGATCCGCCCGCCGCTGGTCAGCACCGCCCGCACCGCCCGCCGGTGATCGAGCTCGATCCCCGTCACGCGCGTGTTCTGCAACACCGCCGCGCCCAGCTCGCGGGCGGCGTCGGCCAGCGCGTGCGTGGCCGTGTGCGGGTCGACGCAGCCGTCCTGCTCGACCCAGATCGCGCCGTACAGATCGTCCCGGCTGGCCTGTGGCATCCGCTCCAGCGCCTCGTCCGGCGACAGCACGTGCACGTCCAGCCCGATGCCGCGGGCCCGGCTCGCGCCTCGCTCCAGCTCCACCAGGCTCTCGGGGCTGGACGCGATCCGGAGGCTGCCGAGCCGGTCGAACACCCCCAGCCGCTCGTACAGCTCCACGCTGTAGCGGCGGAACCGCATCATCGCCGGGGAGGGGTTGAACTGGGTCACCAGACCGGCCGCGTGGCACGTCGAACCGCTCGTCAGCTGAGCCTTCTCGACCAGCACCACGTCCCGCCAGCCCGCCAGCGCCAGGTGGTAGGCGACGCTGCATCCGGTGACACCGCCGCCGATGACGACGACCTGCGCGCGGTCGGGGAAACTGGTCTGTACCACGTTTTCGGGACTGACTATAGTGGTCGCCATGCCGGTCGACAAAGCCATCGACGCGCTGATCGACGTCGTCCCCGAGCTGCGCGGAGAGCGCGTCGTGACCGAGCTCGCGGGCGGCCTCACGAACACCAACTACAAGGTCGAGACCGACCAGGGCACCTTCGTCGTGCGCGTCTCGGCCAAGGACTCGGGCATGCTCGCGATCGACCGCGAGAACGAGTACCTGAACACGGTCGCCGCCGCCGAGGAGGGCGTCGGCCCGGCCGTCATCGGCTACATCCCGGAGCGTTCGCTGATGGTGCTGGAGTTCATCGAGGGCCAGACGCAGAGCGCCGAGGATCTGCGCCGGGGGGACAAGATCGAGATGGTGGCGCACGCCTGCAGGCGTCTGCACGGAGCCGCCCGCTTCCGCGATGACTTCAACATGTTCGACATCCAGCGCCGCTACCTGGCGCTGGTGCAGGAGCGCGGCTTCAAGCTGCCCGACCGCTACCTCGAGTTCGAGCCGGCCGTGCGCGAGATCGAGCGTGCGATGGCCGTCCGCGACGAGGGCACCGTCCCCTGCAACAACGACCTGCTGGCCGAGAACTTCATCGACACCGGCGGCGAGTTCAGGCTGATCGACTACGAGTACTCCGGCAACAACGACGCCTGCTTCGAGCTGGGCAACGTCTGGAGCGAGTCGAACCTGTCGCTCGACCAGCTCGACCAGCTGGTGGCCGCCTACTACGGCCGGCCGCTGCGCAACAAGGTGGCCCGGGCGCGGCTGTGGGGTCTGATGTCCAAATACGGCTGGACGCTGTGGGCCTCCATCCAGGACGGCGTCTCCGACATCGATTTCGACTTCTGGGAATGGGGACTCGAGAAGTACGACAGGGCCGTGCTCGAGTTCGACGGCGCGGACTTCGGCCGGCTGCTCGACGACGTCACCGCCGACGATTAGCACCGTCCCCGACACGCCGGCTCCTGGGCAGCCAGCCGCCGTGAGGCCCCTGACGAGCCGGCCCCCGGCGCGGTAGTCTCACCGCCATGACGGACTGGCCGAACGGCGCGCGCGGCGCGGTCGCCTTCACCTTCGACTTCGACGCGGAGGAGGTGTGGATCGCCGACGACCCCGAGAACGCCAACCGGCCCGGCCTGCTCT
>DASUHV010000200.1:0-2287 GCA_036273355.1 Gaiellales bacterium | reverse complement strand
GCGGCAGCGTATGCGGAGGTGGCGGCGATCGACGCCGGCGTGCTGGACATCGTCGCCGAGGCGACGACGCAGCCCTGGCCGGAGGGCTCGGCGATCCTTGGCGACGCCGTGTCACGCCTGCATGAGCCGGTCGTGCTGGTGCTGGACGGCGGCGGCGACCTCGTGTCATCCGGGTCGGTGGCCGTGCTCGAGCGGTTGATCGACCGCCTCGGCCCCGGCTCCCGGATGGTCGTGTCAGGCCGCGAACCATCCGCCCTGCCGTTGCCGAGGCTGCGCCTCGAGCGGCGGCTGCTGGAGCTGGGCCCCGGCGACATCGCTCTCGGCCCCGCTGAGGCCCGGCTGCTCCTTGCCGACGCCGGCGTGCGGCTGGCCGATGATGACTTCGAGCGGCTGCATGCCCTCACGGAGGGCTGGCCGGCCGGTCTGGTGATGGCTGCGATGTCGCTCCGCCGGGCCGGGCAGCGCAGCGTGCTGCCGCGTGGCGCCGGCATCCGCGGCGACGACCGGTTGCTGGTCGACTACGTGCGAGCCGAGGTGCTGTCGCACCTGTCCCACAGCGACGTGCGTTTCCTGACCCGCTCGGCCGTGCTGGATGCGATGAGCGCGCAGCTCTGCGACGCCGCGCTGGGGCTCCCCAACACGCCGCAGCGGCTGCACCGAAACGTGATCCGCAACCTGTTCGCGATCCCCAACGACAACGGCTATCAGTCGTACCGGTACCACCGGCTCTACCGGGACACGCTGCTGGCGGAGCTGGCCATGCGCGAGCCGGAGGCGGAGGCCGACGTCTGCCGGCGGGCGGCGCTCTGGCTGGATGGCCGCGGTGAGAAGCAGCTCGCCGCCGGCTACGCGCTTCGGGCCGGTGAGAGCGACCTGCTGGCCCGTCTCGTCGGCGAGGTGGCACTCGATGCCTACGGGCGCGGCCTGGCCGAGCAGGTCGAGAGCTGGCTGCAGCCGTTCGACGGGGAGCGGCTGCTCGTTCGCCATCCGGCGGTGGGGGTGATCGGAGCCTGGGTGCACGCCACCCGTGGCCGGGCCGAGCAAGCGGATCGCTGGAACCGCGCCGTCCAGCGTGCCGGCGAGGCCGGTCAGATGCCCGACGACAGCTCGTTCACAGCCTGGGCTGCGGTGCTGCGCGCAGCCGCATGCCGCCGCGGCATGGGCGAGATGCGGGCCGACGCCGAGCTGGCACTGTCCGAGCTGTCACCCTTCAGCCCGTGGCGCGCAATCGCGCTCATTGCGCTCGGCGTGCCCCATCAGCTGGCTGGGCGGCCGGCCCAGGCCGATGCCATGCTGGCCGAGGGTGCCGAGTCGGCGGCGGCCTGCGGCTCGGCCGATGTTCACGCGCTGGCACTGGCCCAGCGGGCGCTGGTGGCGCTCGACGATCGCAACGTCGCACGGGCGCGCGCCTTCGTCGACGAGGCGTCTGAGCCTGCGCTGGTGGCACAGCTGCGGCCGTCGGCCTTTGCGCCCGTGCTCGATGCGGTGGCGGCACGTGTGTCGATCGCGCAGGGCGATCCCGCCCAGGCGCGGCTGCACCTGGCCCGCGCGCAGGAGACGGGGCCGCTGCTGACGTACGCGCTGCCGTGGCTCGCGGTGCAGTGCAGGCTCCAGCTCGGCCTCGCGCATCTGGCGCTGGCCGACGCGGCCGAGGTGCGGACGCTGCTGCTCGAGATCGACGACATCCTGCACCGGCGGCCGCAGATGGGCTCGCTGCTGATCGAGGTCGACCGTCTCCGCCAGCAGGTGCGAGGGCTTGCGATGGGCTCTCAGGACGGATGGGCGGCGACGCTGACGACGGCCGAGCTGCGGCTGCTGCCGCTGCTGGCCAGCCACTGGTCGTTCCGCGAGATCGGCGACCAGATGTTCCTGTCGCGAAACACGATCAAGACGCAGGCCATCTCGATCTACCGCAAGCTGGGCGTGTCGTCGCGGACGCAGGCGCTCGAGAAGGCCGCGGAGCTCGGGCTGCTGTCGGAGCTGAGCCCGCTGGCGACGCGCTCGGCAGCAACTGAGCCGGCGCCGGACGGGAGCCGCACGCGCGCGCTCCCGTCCGGCGGTCAGCGGGTCGTCTAGGCATTCACGGTGGTGCCGTGCAGCGCTTCCTGCAGCTGGGCGTGTCCTCCTCGGACAGCGACGTCTTCAGCACGGTGCCGTCCTGACCGGCTCGTCGCCCTAAGGGGGGAATCGCGTTTCATCCGCCTTGGACTAGGCCGGTCGGCCGCAAACGTGCACAATGAAGGGCGTCGCCGGTCGCCAATGGCCAGTGACGCCCGAGAGGAGCACC
>DASUHV010000199.1:0-7667 GCA_036273355.1 Gaiellales bacterium | reverse complement strand
CGCGGTCGCCAGCTCGGCGTCGTCCGTCACAAGCGCAGCCTCGGTGTCGTTGAACATGGAGTGATCGTTGAGGTTGGCCGAGCCGACGATCAGCAGCCGATCGTCGATCACCCCGACCTTGGCGTGGACGTAGATCAGGTCCGCGACCGATCCCGCCGGCGCGTACAGCGAACAGGCGAGCACCCGGCCGGCGCCACCGTCGGCGTCGATCAGCTCGGCCAGGGCACCGCGCGTGTCGTCGGTGCCGCCCTTGGGCCGGCCCGGCAGCACCAGCAGCATCCGGAACCGGTCATGCGGCGGGTCGCGCAGCTTCTCGGCGAGCAGCGCGACGATCTCCGCCGACCACAGGTACTGCGACTCGATGTAGATCAGCCGCTGGGCCGAACGGATCGCGCGCACGTACGTCTCGAGCACGCCGAACGATCCCGGGCGCAGTCCGCCGTACACGTGCTCCGGGACGGTGCGGACGAGCTGGACGTTCGAGGATCCTGCGGCGGGAGCGGGCGGGCCGACGGCAAGGCGCTCGCCGGTGACCTCCCGCCAGCGCAGGGCGAAGTGCTCGGCCACGTCGGCGACCACTGGGCCCGTCACCACGGAGGAGACGTCGTGCCAGCCGACGGCCGCGCGGGCGGGGTGCCGTGAGCTGTCACGGCGATCACCCGACAGCGACGTCAGGTCGATGCCGCCGACAAACGCCTCCCGGCCGTCGATCACGATCGTCTTTTCGTGGTGGCAGTGCAGCGGGCGCTCTCGCGGGTCGAGCTCGCAGCGGATGCCCGCTTCGACCAGCTCGGACCGGGTCTGACGCGCCATCCGCCTGGAGGGGCGAAACAGCGGCACCGGCGCGCCCGCCCAGAGCAGCACGCGGACGTCGATTCGCTCGGCCAACTCGGCGAGCAGGTTGCGCACCACGACCGGGACGGAGCCGTCACGCATCACGAAGTCAGGCGAGAGGAACCAGCCGGTGATGTGCACGTACGCGGTGGCCCGCTGCAGCGATTCGATCATCCGGTCGAACGCGTGCTCTCCGTCGATCAGCAGCTCCAGCGCGTTGCCGTGCCGCGGCGGGAACGCGTCGTCCGCCCAGCCGCCGGCGGGCGCGTCGAGGGTGGCGTTGCCCAGACGCGACAGGCGCCGGCGGTGGTGGGCCTGTACGGCCGCCGAGACCGCGTCCCCCACACGGCGGTCGATGGCCTCGGCGGCGTCCCGGAGCGGCATCAGCGCCTACGCTCGGCGCTCCGCATCCGCCGGCGCGGCATTCTCGGTCTCGGATTGGTCGACGTCGGGATCGATCTCGTCGGCCATGTTCATGTGCTCCTGGGCGCTTTCGCGCTCCTGGCTGGCCCGGGCCGCGGTGTCCTCGGCGTCGAGCCTCGCGCGCTCCGCCCGTGCCGCCTTCTCGTCGGCCTCGAGCTTGGCCGCCTCGGCGCTGCGGCTGCGCGAAAGCGCCTCCTCGCGATGGGCGTCTGCGGCGGTGCGCCGCATGTCCATCTCGCGTGACCTGCGACGCGACATGAGGGCCGCCACTACGGCGATCACCACGATCACGACTACGACCAGCACTATCCATCCTGCAGTAGACACGTCTATTCCTCCTCGTCGGCTGAGTCTTCAAGTACCCGTTGCGACCTTCGACCAAACGCTGCAGCTCCGCTCGTGGGAGATCGGGAGCGCCTGGAATGGCCGTCTATCCTTCAGCCATGCCGATCAACGAACCGGCCGAGACGCTGCCCACCGACGGTGAGGGCGCGGTCATCGAGCGCCCGACCAGCACCACTCGCACCGGCGTCATCACCATGGAGGCCGGCACGCGCAAGCAGCGCCGCGACCGTCTGGCCACGGAGGAGCCAATGGAGATCCGTGTGGAGGAGCCCGGCGCCGAGCAGCGGAACGTGGCCGTGACCATGCGCACGCCCGGGCACGACTTCGACCTGGCCGCCGGATTCCTGTTCACGGAGGGCCTGATCGACGGCACCCAGGACGTGCGCGGGATCCGCTACTGCGCGGTGCCGCGAGAGGAGCAGCACTACAACGTCGTCAGCGTGGGGGTGGCACGCACGCTGGCCGACTTCGAGATGCAGCGCAACTTCTACGCCACCTCGAGCTGCGGCATCTGCGGCAAGGCCTCGCTGGACGCGATCGAGACGCGCTGCGCACCCGTGGCGGACGGCCCGATGGTGGACGCGGCGCTGCTGGTGACGCTGCCGGACGAGCTGCGACGCGCGCAGAGCGTGTTCGACCGCACCGGCGGGCTGCACGCCGCCGCCCTGTTCGACGCGGCCGGCAAGCTGCTGGTCGTGCGCGAGGACGTGGGCCGGCACAACGCCGTCGACAAGGTGATCGGCGCGGAGCTGTTGGCCGGACGGCTGCCGCTCTCCGACCGCATCCTGCTCGTGTCCGGGCGCGCCAGCTTCGAGATCGTGCAGAAGGCGGCACGCGCCGGCATCCCCATCATCTGCGCCGTCTCGGCGCCCTCCAGCCTGGCCGTCGACACGGCGCGCCGGTTCGGGATGACCCTCGCGGGGTTCCTGCGCGACGAGCGGTTCAACGTGTACGCGGGGCCGCAGCGGATCACCGGCGCCTCCCGCTAGCGGTTCGCTGAGTCTTCGCTAGTCTCCGCAGGCAACATGGGGCGACGATGACGACTCAACAGGATCGGCGCTGGTGGGCGCTGATCGTGCTCTGCATGGGCAACCTCATGATCGTGCTGGACACGACGATCGTGAACGTGGCGCTGCCCTCGATCCGCACCGATCTCGGGTTCACCGAGTCCTCGCTGGCCTGGGTCGTGAACGCCTACCTGCTGACCTTCGGCGGGTGCCTGCTGCTGGGCGGCCGGCTGGGCGACATCTACGGGCACCGCAAGCTGTTTTTGACCGGCCTGGTGCTGTTCACGGCGTCGTCGGTGGCCTGTGGCCTCTCGACCGCGCAGAGCGAGCTGATCGCGGCCCGGGCCATTCAGGGAGTGGGCGGGGCGATCGTGGCGGCGGTGGCGCTGTCGCTGGTGATGACGCTGTTCGTGGAGCCGGGCGAGCGGGCCAGGGCGATGGGCGTGATCGGGTTCGTCGCCGCCGGCGGCGGCAGCATCGGCGTGCTGCTGGGCGGCGTGCTGACCGATACGCTCGACTGGCACTGGATCTTCTTGGTCAACCTGCCGGTCGGCATCGCCGTGTTCATCGCCTGCCTCAACCTGGTGCCGGCCGATCGGTCCGAGGAGCGGACGGGACGGCTGGACGTCGCGGGCGCGGTGACCGTCACGTCGGCGCTGATGGTCGCCGTCTACGCGATCGTGAACGGCAACCGGGTGGGATGGGTGACCGGCCAGACGCTCGGCCTGCTGGCCGTTGCTGTGGGTCTGCTGGCCCTGTTCCTGGTGATCGAGTCGCGGGTCGAGGCGCCGCTGGTGCCGCTGCGGCTGTTCCGGCTGCGGAACCTGGCCACGGCCAACGTGATCGGCGTGCTGTCGGCCGCCGCGATGTTTGCGTGGTTCTTCCTGTCGGCGCTCTACCTGCAGCTGGTGCTCGGCTACTCGCCGCTGGAGGTGGGGCTCGCGTTCCTGCCCGCCAACCTGCTGGTGGGCGGGTTCTCGATCGGCATCTCGGCGAAGCTGGTGATGCGCTTCGGCATCCGGCCGCCGCTGATCGCGGGCATGTTGTTCTGGACGGTCGGCTTTCTGTTGTTCGCACGCGTGCCCGTCAACGGCGACTACCTGACCGATGTGCTGCCGGCCATGCTGGTGCTGGGCGTGGGCGCGGGGATCGGGTTCAACCCGGTGCTGCTGGCGGCGATGAACGACGTCGAGCCGACCGAGGCGGGGCTGGCGTCCGGCGTCGTCAACACCTCGTTCATGATGGGAGGGGCGCTGGGCCTGGCGGTGCTGGCCAGTGCCGCCGCATCGCGCACGAGCAGGCTGACCGCACAGGGTGAGAGCCAGGCCGCGGCGCTGACGGGCGGCTACCACGTGGCCTTTCTGATCGGAGCCGCGTTCACCCTGATAGCGGCCGGGCTGGCGGCGCTGGTGCTGCGTCCGATCGCGATGGGCGCACCGGCCGAGGCGCAGGACGAGGGCGCGCACGGCCGTCATCCCGTGGAATCAACCATCTAGTGCCTCAGCTGCGAGGCTCGGCCACCCGCGCGACGGCCTCGATCTCGACCAGCATGCCGTCGAACAGGAACCCGCCGGCCACGATCGCGGTGCTCGCCGGATAGGGCGGTGCGAACAGCTCCCCGCGCACGCGCTTGAACGCGTCGTAGAGCGACGCGTCGGCCAGGAACACCGTCATCTTCACGATCGTCTCGAGCGACGCCCCGCCGGCCTGCAGGGCGAGGTCGACGTTCGCGAAGGCCTGGCGGATCTGGGCCTCGGGGTCATCGCTGAAGATGGTGCCGTCGTCGCCGAAGCCGCCCTGGCCGGCCGTGAAGACGAGCTCGCCGTCGGCAAGCACCGACTGCGCGTACTGGTACTCCGCGGCCCAGGGGAAGGGGTTGGGGAGAGCGCGGTTGGTCATGCGCCGATCCTATCCGGAGATCAACTAGTCCGGGCGCTGGGCGATGCGGATCATGCTGTCGCGCACCGGGCGAGCCGGGCCGGGCGCCCGTAGCGCCGCCATCAGCGCGTCCACGCAGAGCGGGTCGAACTGGGTGCCGGTGCAGCGCTCGATCTCGGTGACGGCGGCGGGCAGGTCCATCGCCGCGCGGTAGATGCGGTCCTCGGTCATCGCGTGGAACGCGTCACAGACGGCGATCACGCGCGAGCCGAGCGGGATCTCCTCGCCGGCCAACCCGTCCGGATAGCCGCGGCCGTCCCAGCGCTCGTGGCTGGAGCGCACCAGCGGCACCAGGTCCGCGAAGTAGGGAACCGGCTCGAGGATGCGCGCGCCGATGTCGGGGTGGCGCTGCATCACCAGCATCTCCTCGCCCGTCAGCGAGCCCGGCTTGCGCAGGATCGACTCGGGGATGCCGATCTTGCCGATGTCGTGCAGGAGCGCGGCCAGGCGGATGACACGGATGTCGGCGGGACCGAGGTTGAGCTGATCGCAGACACGGCCGGCCAGCTCGGCGATCTTGCTGGCGTGGTCGTTGGTGTAGGCGTCCTTGGCCTCGAGCGCCGCGGCCAGCGTGCCGAGGGTTGCGAAGTAGGCGTCCTCGAGCCGCTCCGACATGCGGGCGCGGGCCACCATCGTGCCGGCCTCGGCGGCCAGGGCGGTGGCGAGGCGCAGCTCGGCCGGGTGAAAGCTGCGGCGGCGCTCGTCGTAGATCTCCACCAGCGCGTAGGGCTCGCCCTCGACCGTCATCGAGTACATCAGCAGCGACCCGAACCCGAGCTCGCGCAGCCACCGCTCCTCGGCGGGGTCGATGCCGGTCGAGTCGAGCGTGCACGTGTACGGCACGCCCGTGCGCATGACCGCCTCGGTGCTGGGGTAGTCGGCCAGGACGTACTCGTCGGGGGCCGGCTTCCAGCTGAACGGCGGCCGGGCGTATCCGGCGCGATCCCGCAGGATGCCGCGCTCGTCGTCGAGCAGCGAGATCATGCAGGCGGAGGCGTCGAGGAAGGTGGTGAGCTGGCGCGAGAGGTCGGCGAGCACGGCCGGCACGTCGTCGCCGGCGGCCATCGACTGGGCGGCCTCGATCACCTGCAGCACCGGCTCCAGCTGATCCTGGCGCAGCGGCCCGGCCGGCGAGCGCGGATCTGGAGCCGTCTCTCGGGTCATCGCCCGCAAGATTCAGCCCCCATCTGCGGATCCCTCTTTTGGGTGACAGGAGCTCTGCCGCCGGCCGCGACGGCGGGGCTGCCCGGGGCGGACTAGCCGAGGTTGGCCATGAGTGAGATCACGGCCGGGCCCAGCACCACGATGAACACGGCCGGGAAGATCAGCAGCACGGTCGGGAACAGCATCTTCACCGGCGCCTTCATGGCCTGCTCCTCGGCCTCGTTGCGGAGCCGGGTGCGGAGGTCGTCGGCCTGCGTCCGCAGCATCTGCGCCAGCGGTACGCCCAGGCGGTCGGCCTGCACCAGCGCGCGTACGAAGCTGGTCATCTCGGGGGCATCCACGCGGCCGGCCATGGCCGCCATCGCGTCGCCGCGGCCGGCGCCCAGCTGAGTGTCGCGCAGCATCAGCGCCAGCTCGTCGATCAGCGGCCCGCGCAGGCGGCGCACCACCCGCTGCAGGCTGGCGTCGAAGCTCATGCCGGCTTCCACCGAAAGCGTCATCAGGTCGAGCACCGTCGGCAGCGAGGCCACGATCTTGTCGCGGCGGCCGCGGACACGCATGTCGATCGCCAGCGGGATGCTCACGTATGCGATCCCGGCCACGATCAGCCCCATCACCGCCGCGATCCCCAGCGACAGCACGTGGAGCACCGACAGGCTCAGCATCAGGCCGTACACCGTCAACGGCACCACGACCTTCAGCCCTGCCAGCTCTTCCGGCGTCAGCAGCCGTGACCAGCCGGCGGCTGCCAGCTTCAGCCGCAGCGCCTCCGCGCCCTGTCCGCGGCCACCGGGAGCCATCCTTCCGATTCGCCGCAGCCACGCCCGGGGGTCGTTCGTCCGCGCCGGCTCACCGTAGCCGTAGCCCGGGATCCGGCCCAGCGTCGACTCCACCTGGATCCGCTTGGAGGCGGCCGCACGCAGCAGGAAGAACCCGCTCGCGGCGATCAGGACGACTACGAGAAGGAACACGGCCTCACCTCCCTACGCGATCGCCCGGGGTTTCACCATGCGCCGCAGCACCAGTGCGCCCACCGTCATCATCGCCAGCGCCACCACGATCAGCAGCCGCCCGGCGCCGGTCTCGTACAGGGGCGACATGTAGCCCGGGTTGATCACGGTCAGGATCGCCGCGAGCGCGAACGGCATACCGAGCAGCACCCGCGCCGACATCACGCCCATCGCCACCAGCGCCCGGACACGGGCGCTGAACTGCTGGCGCTTGCGCACGGTGTCGGCGACCTGGTCGAAGATCTCCGCGACGTTGCCGCCGATCCGCCGCTGCACGTCGGTCGTCAGCACCACCAGCTCGAAGCTCTCCGACGTCAGCCGCTTGCTCATGTCGTCCAGCGCCTGCTCGATCGGCACACCCAGCCGCACCTGCTTCTGCGCACGGCGGAACTCGCCACGCGCCGGCTCGCCGGCCTCCTCGACCAGCGTGTCAAGAGCCTGGGCGAACGAGCGGCCGGCGCGAAGCGCGCTGGCCCAGACGCCCAGCAGCTCCGGCAGCTGGGCCTCGAAGGCGGTCGAGCGGCGCCGGGCGCGGAAGCGCAGCACCAGCACCGGCAGCGCGCCGCACAGGAGCAGCGGCAGCGCCAGCAGCGGCCCTGCGGTGACCAGCCCGAAGGCGGCTGGGAACAGCGCGGTGGCGGCGATGATCGTGACGATCTGGCCGGTGGGAACGGTGCTGCCGGCGCGCTCGGCCAGCGTGTGCAGCCATCCCCACGCGCGCGTCTTCCCGAGCCTGGTCTCGAGCCCCTCGTACATGTCCGTGAGGGCCGGCTCGTGCTCCTTCGCCGCCTCCTTCGACAGCTCCGAGGAGTACGGAGACAGCCGTGCCGTGAGCGCCTGCGGCCGGCGCTCGGCCGCGCTCATGACCACCGTCGCCAGCATCATGACCGCGGCGAACCCGAGCAGCGCCACGATCCAGGCCCCGTAGGTGCTCCACATCGACACG
>DASUHV010000198.1:0-13415 GCA_036273355.1 Gaiellales bacterium | reverse complement strand
GCGTTTTCGAGCAGCTGATCGGTGTTGCTCACAGCGGCCTCCTTCGGTCGATGGTATGGAGCCAGCATAATCGAGTTTGGATCCAAGATCGGCTCACGTTGTGGGACCGATTTCCGCGGGTAGAGTGCCGCCCGTGGGGATCGTGCACTGGGACGACATCGAGCGTCATCGTGCCGCCAAGGGCGAGATGGACGCCACCTGGCAGCAGCTCGGCAAGGCGGCCGGCGCGGTCGGCATCGGGGTCAACCGGATGCGGGTCGCTCCCGGCAGGCTGCCCACGCCGCCCCACTCTCACGGCGCGTCCGAGGAGATCTACTACGTGCTGGGCGGGGCCGGTCTGGCGTGGCAGGACGAGCAGGTGCACGAGGTGCGTGCCGGCGACTGCGTGATCCACCGCGCTGACGAGATGGAGCACACGTTCATCGCCGGCCGCGACGGGCTGGACTGCCTGGTGTTCGGCACCCGCCACCCCACCGAGTTCGGCTGGCTGCCGCGCTCCGGCGCGGTGCGGATCGGCTGGCCCTGGATCGAGGGCCGTGTCGACGACCCCTGGGACGTCGAGGCCGAGGGGCCGCCGCTCGAGGTCGGCGACCCCGCGCCGCGCCCGCCGAACATCGTCAACATCGACGAGGCCGAGCGCGACGTGACACGGCGACGCGACACCGCGCTGCTGGCGACCGACGAGCGCTCGGTGCTGGCCGGCTTCTACTGGGAGCGGCTGTTCCCGGGTGCGATCGGCGCACCCCCGCACTGCCACTCAGAGGAGGAGGAGGCGTTCGTGATGCTCGAGGGAGACGGCACGCTGGGGCTGTGGCCATCGCCGCGCGCGGCGTCTTCCGGCAGCGTCCGCGAGGACGTGCCGATCCGGGCCGGCCACGTCGTCGTGCGTCCGCCCGGGACGCGCATCGCGCACTCCTTCCGGGCAGGGCCGAACGGCCTGACCATGCTGATCTACGGCACCCGCAAGACCAACGACATGTGCTGGTATCCGCGATCGAACAAGATCTCCTGGCGCGGCCTGGGCGTGATCGGCCGCATCGAATCGCTCGACTACTGCGACGGCGAGCCCGACGACGACCAGGAGCAGCCGTGAAGCTCGGCCTGCACGTCGCCCGGTTCACCTACCCGGGCGGACCGCCAACCCTGGCCGATGACCTGCGAAGGATCGTGATCGCCGGCGAGGCCGCGGGCTACGACCGCATCAGCGTGATGGATCACGTCTGGCAGATCCACGTGAACGGGCCGCCCGAGCAGGAGATGCTCGAGCCCTACACGGCGCTCGGCTACATGGCCGCACTCACCAGCCGCGTGCAGCTGCTGACGCTGGTGACGGGCGTCGTCTACCGGCCGCCCGGCCTGCTGGCCAAGATGGTGACCACGCTCGACGTGCTGTCGGAAGGGCGCGCCATGCTCGGCATCGGCGCCGCCTGGAACGAGGAGGAGTCGCTGGGGCTGGCGCTGCCGTTCCCGCCCATCGCCGAGCGCTTCGAGCGGCTGGAGGAGACGATCCAGATCTGCCTGCAGATGTGGAGCGGCTCCGAGCAGTCCTACCAGGGGCGCCACTACCAGCTGGCCCGCACCCTCAACTCGCCGCAGTCGCTGCGCCGCCCGCACCCGCCGATCCTGATCGGCGGCGGCGGCGAGCGAAAGACGCTGCGGCTGGTCGCCCGCTACGCCCAGTCCTGCAACCTGTTCGCCGGGCCGGAGCTGGCCCACAAGCTTGACGTGCTGCGCCGCCACTGCGAGGCCGAGGGGCGCGACTACGACGAGATCGAAAAGACGGTCAGCTACCGCATGGACGTCGGGAGCAAGGGCGAGCGCGTCGCCCAGACGATCGAGGAGCTGGGGGCGCTGTCCGAGCTGGGCGTCGACGTCGCCCACGGCCAGCTGGCCGGCATGCACGAGATCACCCCGATCGAGATCGTCGGCAGCGAGGTGCTGCCGGCCGCCGCAAACCTGTGACTCCGCCGCTCTTTACGACGAAGCCGCTCGCACTTAAGGTGTGAGCATGCCCATGACTCGTATCGCCGGCGTGGTGCTGGCCATGCTGGCGCTGACCGGATGCGGCCAGGTCTCCTCGACGCCCTCGTCGCCGCACTCGCTTTCGCCGGTCAGGAACCTGGTGCTGACCGCCGCGGCCACGCACACCCGTCACGCCGGCAGCGCCCGCGTCGCCATGGACATGACCATGTCCACCGAGCAGGGCACGATCACCATGCACGGCACCGGCCAGTTCCGGCTCCACAGCCCCGCAGCGGGAGCGATGCACCTCTCGATCACGGTGCCGACGGCCGGGACCACGATCGGAATGGACGAGCGCATCCTCGGCACCACCATCTACATGCGCAGCCCGGCGCTGACGCAGTCGATCCCGAACGCGCGCCCGTGGCTGAAGCTCGACCTCGAGCGGATCGGCAAGCAGCAGGGCATCGACTTCGCAGCGCTGATGAACTCCGGCAACAGCGATCCGACGCAGGTGCTGACGTACCTCGACGCCACCTCCCACACCGTCGTGAACCTGGGCCAGGCCACGGTCGACGGCGTCGCCACCACCCACTACCACGCCGACATCGACCTCTCCAAGGCGATGAGGGTGATGGTCGCGCGCGCCCCGGCCGGCCAGCGCAAGGCCGTGCGCTCGACGTACCGCAACCTGCTCCAGGAGAGCGGCACCACCAGCTACCCGGTGGACGTGTGGGTGGACGCGGGCGGCTACGTCCGCCAGATGCACATGTCGGTGCCGATGCCGGTGGCGCAGTCGTCGATGGACATGACCATGAAGCTGTCGCACTTCGGCGCGCCCGTGCACATCACGCCGCCGCCCGCCTCGCAGGTCAGCGACCTCGCGTCGCTGGCCGCCCGCGGCAGCTGAGCCGTAGAATCGGCCGCATGGCGTCCCAGGCAGATCGCCAACCGGTGCGCCTGGCGGAGCTGGTGGCGGCGCTCTCGCTGGGCATCGACCTCGGCTTCGGCCAGCCGATGGAGCACGTCCTGCGCCAGTGCCTGATCGCCCTGCGGCTGGCAGAGCGGGTCGGCCTGGACGAGGAAACGCGCGCGGTCGTCTACTACACGGCGCTGCTGGTCGGGGTCGGCTGCCACACCGACGCGCACGAGCAGGCCAAGTGGTTCGGCGACGACATCGCCCTCAAGGCGATCAAGTACGAGCACGGCCCCGGCCCTCGGGCGATCGCGGCCAGCATGCGTATGGTCGGCGCCGGCAACCCGCCGCTGCACCGCTTCCGGATCGGGCTCGAGTTCGCGCTGTCGGGCCGCCGCGAGGTGAATGACATGATCAACCACCACGCCGCCCTGGCCGTCTCGCTGGCCCAGCAGCTGGGCCTTTCGGACGCCGTGCAGGAGGCGGTCGGGTGCGCCTACGAGCAGTGGGACGGCCATGGCTGGCCCGGTGGCCGTGCCGGCACGGATGTGCCGGTGGCGGCGCGTCTGTCCGGCATCGCCGACTACGTCGAGGTGGCATACCGCATGGGCGGGGTGGACGCCGCCCGCGACGTGGCGCGCAGCCGGCAGGGCAAGCAGTTCGACCCCACGCTGTCGGAGGTGATCTCCGACGAGGGCGAGATGATCCTGTCGGGGCTGGACGACGTCGGCACCTGGGACGCGGTGATCGACGCGGAGCCGGCTCTGGCGGTGGCGGTCGGCGCCGACCAGCTCGACGAGGCGCTGCGGGCGGTCGCGAACTTCGTCGACCTGAAGTCGCCCTACAGCCTCGGGCATGCCGGAGCCGTGGCCGATCTGGCAGGCGACGCCGGCCGGCGGCTGGGCATGTCGGAGGCGGACGTGACCACGCTGCGGCGGGCCGGCCTGGTGCACGGGCTGGGGCGGCTGGGCATCTCCAACGCGATCTGGGACAAGCCGACCTCGCTGGGCGCCGGCGAGTGGGAGCGGGTGCGCCTGCACCCCTACCTGACCGAGCGCATGCTGCAGCAGTCGCGGTCGCTCGCGCCGCTCGGTGCGATCGCCGTGCAGCTGCGCGAGCGGCTGGACGGCTCCGGCTACCCGCGCGGCCTGTCCGGCGCCGCGATCCCGCAGCCGGCCCGTGTGCTGGGCGCGGCCGACGCCTACCAGGCGATGCGCGAGCCCCGCCCCTACCGGCCGCCGCTGCCGGCTGACCTCGCCGCCACCGAGCTGCGCGCCGAGGTCAGGGCCGGGCGGCTGGATGCCGAGGCGGTTGACGCTGTGCTGGCCGCGGCCGGCCATCGGATTCCCGGGCGCCGCAGCGGCGCAGCCGGTCTCACCCCGCGCGAGGTCGAGGTGCTGCGGCTGCTGGCGCGCGGCTTCACCAACAAGCAGATCGCGGCCCAGCTGGTGATCTCGCCGAAGACCGTGGGCAACCACGCGGAGCACATCTACGCCAAGATCGGCGCCACCAACCGGGCCGGGGCCGGCCTGTTCGCGATGCAGCACGGGCTGCTCCCCGAGGAGCGGACGGCGCCCGCCACCGGTGCCGGCAAGATGGGGCAAACGCCTCAGGCGGGCCGCGCCGGCCGGTCCTAGACTGGGTCCAGTCCAGCCTAAGGAGGGCGAGATGCTGAAGGTGTCACGGCAGAGCGCGGAGCACGTCGAGGACCACGGCCCGGTCGAGGACCGACACCAGGACGGAGACGGCTACACCATCAACTTCGTCACGTTCAAGACGGACGTCGACGGCACACCGCTGCTGAAGGGGCTGCCCGGGGACAACTGCTCCTGTCCGCACTGGGGCTACGTGATCTCGGGCCGCATGAGCTATGTGACCGACGAGGGCGAGCACGTTGTCGAGGCGGGCGACGCCTTCTACCTGCCGCCCGGGCACATCCCCAAGGTCACGGCCGGCACGGAGCTCGTCCAGTTCAGCCCCACCGAGCAGCTGGAACAGGTGACGCGGCACATGACCGAGGCCGCGAAGCGCATGCAGGGCGCGGGCGCGCCCGGCTGACGAGGAACCACGGGGACGCCGCCCGGAGGCGGCGCCCCCGGGAACCTAGAATCTAAGCCAGCGCCTTGGCCTTGAGGGCCTCGAACTCGGACTGGTTGATGGCGCCGCTGTCCAGCAGCTCCTTGGCCTTGGCGATCTCGGCGGCCGAGCCGCCCGATCCGGCCACGTTCTGGACGTAGCTGTCGAACTCGGCCTGCGACTGCTGCACGCTCTGCACGTTGCGCTGGGCCATCGACTCCGAGTTGGTGATCATGTACGCCAGCAGGCCCACCAGCGGGACGCATAGCAGGAAGAGCAACCACAGCGCCTTCTTGCCTCCCGAGGCGTCATGCCGGCGGAAGATGTCGACGATCACCTGGAACAGCATCATGAAATAAATCACCATGAAGAAGATCACAAGCAGCGACCAGAGAAAATCTCCGAGGCTCAGGATCATGCACACGCTCCTTTAGGAATGGGTCCGGCGCCCGGCCGGTGCACTGCGGTTTGTACCACGCGCCGCGGTATTCTTGGCGCCCAGTAGCCTCTTCGAAAGGATGCGTCTCGTGGCCGACACGAAGATCGTTCTGCCCGACAGCGAGATACCGCGCAGCTGGTACAACATCCTCGCGGACGCCCCCCACCCGCCGCAGCCGCCGCTGCACCCGGGCACCGGGCAGCCGATCGGCCCCGACGACCTGGCGCCGCTGTTCCCCATGGATCTGATCCTGCAGGAGGTCTCCACCGACCGCGAGATCCCGATCCCCGACGAGGTGCTGGACGTGCTGTCACTGTGGCGGCCGACGCCGCTTCATCGCGCCAAGCGGCTGGAGCGGGAGATCGGCACCGCGTCTCGCATCTACTACAAGTACGAGGGCGGGTCGCCGGCCGGGTCGCACAAGCCGAACACCGCCGTCGCACAGGCCTTCTACAACGCCCGCGCCGGCCGCACGCGCCTCGCCACCGAGACCGGCGCCGGCCAGTGGGGCAGCGCGCTGGCCTTCGCGTGCCAGGCCTTCGGCCTCGAGTGCAAGGTCTACATGGTCAACATCTCCTACCAGCAGAAGCCCTACCGGCGGGTGATGATGGAGACCTGGGGTGCGCAGGTGGTCGCGAGCCCGTCGCCCGACACCAACGCCGGCCGCAGCATCCGCGAGCGCGACCCCGAGTCGCTGGGCAGCCTCGGCATCGCCATCTCGGAGGCGGTCGAGGACGCCGCCACGCGCGAGGACACCAGCTACTCGCTGGGTTCGGTGCTGAACCACGTGCTGCTGCACCAGACCGTGATCGGCCAGGAGGCACAGCGGCAGCTGTCGCTGGCCGGCGAGACCGGCATCGACGTGGTGGTGGGATGCGTCGGCGGCGGCTCCAACTTCGGCGGCCTCGCGCTGCCGTTCGTGGCCGACAAGATCGCGGGTGCCGAGATCGAGATCATCGCGACAGAGCCGGCCGCCTGCCCGACGCTGACGCGCGGGCCGTTCGCCTACGACTTCGGTGACACCGCCCAGCTGACGCCGCTGGTGCCGATGCACACGCTCGGCCATGACTTCGTGCCGCCCGGCATCCACGCCGGCGGGCTGCGCTACCACGGCGTGGCGCCGATCGTCTCGCAGCTGCTACTGGACGATCTGATCCGGGCCGAGGCTTACACGCAGAACGACTGCTTCGCCGCCGCCCTGCGGTTCGCCCGCAGCGAGGGCATCATCCCGGCGCCGGAGAGCTCACACGCGATCAAGGGCGCGATCGACGCCGCCAAGCGGGCCGACGAGTCGGGCACCTCGCAGGCGATCCTGTTCAACCTGTCCGGGCACGGGCACTTCGACATGGCCGCCTACGAGTCGTACCTGCACGGCAGCCTGGAGGACTTCGAGCTGCCCGAGGAGGAGATCCAGCGGGCGCTGCGAGCGATCGAGCCGCTGCCCAAGCCGGCCGGCGCGTCCGCCTGAGGCGCCTTTTCGTGGACGCGCCAGAACGACTAGCTGAAAGCTGCCGCGACTAACCAGGACGGCGTGCGGAAGACGGACTCGGCGTACATGTCCGGCGCCAGCACGCGGTTCTCACCGTCCTGCACCTGCAGCACCAGGTGCGCCTGGCCCAGCGACGGGTCGCGTGTGGTGTCCGGGTACGACAGCGCGCAGTGCGACTCGCTCCCCAGGTAGTAGACGCCGTTGACGCCCCGGTGGGGCACGCGCGCCAGCTCTGCGCAGACCTGGTCGAAACGGCGCGGGTTGCCGAGCCGCCGCCATGCGCCCGCCAGCAGGTGCACCTCGTCGTAGGCGATGCCGGCCTGCGAACGGCCGGGACGCCGGCCGAGCGTGCGCTCGAACCGCTGCGCGAAGCCGCGCCCGATCGCATCGCCGTAGGATCCGGTCACGGTCGACCACAGCACGCCCTCGGCCGCGTCGCCTGCCTCGGCAACGTAGGCGGGGACCGACGGCGCGTAGACCACATAGACCAGGGCATCGGCGGGATCGGCGACGAACTCGCGCTGGAACGCCGCAGCCTCCTCGGGCAGCCAGTGGGCCAGCATCACGGCGGCCGGGGCGATCGCCCGGATCCGTCTCAGCACGTCGTCCCAGCGCGTCACCGAGGTCGGGATCAGCTCGATCCCTTCCACCTGCCAGTTCGAGCGCTCGGCTGCGGCAATGGTGCGCTCGGTGGCCATGTGGCCCGACTGCACCGAGGCCTCGACGAACAGCAGCCTCCGGTTGGGCGGCATCCAGGCGCCTCCGGCCGCGAGCGTGTCCAGCGAGCGGATGAAGCCCTCACCGTAGCCGGCCTCGGTCGCGCAGACCTGGAAGACGGACGCGTAGCGACTCTGCTGCTCACGCACCAGCTCGGCCACATACTCGGACGTGAAGGCGTTCAGGTACGGGCAGCCATAGGCCGCCACCGCGTCCACCGCCGCGCGCTCGGCATACAGCCAGCCGCTTGTGATGGCGTCCACCTCGCGGTCGATCAGCGACTCCACGGCTGCGGTCACGCTGCCGGGATCGAGCGGGTCGAGGTCGACGACGATCTGCTCGACCGGCCGGCCGCCGATGCCGCCGCGGGCGTTGATCTCGGACACGGCCAGAGCGGAGCCGCCGACCATCTCGTGTCCGTCGGCGGCCACCTGGCCACCCTGCGGGAAGGCCGAGCCGATCAGATACGGGCGCCGTGGCAGCGCTCGCCGATGGGCCGGCGACGACGACCGCGCGTGTCCGTTCACGACCGCCTGTACCCGCCCCACCGGCAGCGCGCGCAATGCGTCTCCGCCGTCCGGCGGCGGCAGCCGCAGCAGGCCCTCCTCCACGGCAAGCGCCGCGACTCCGGCCCGCGTCGACTGCCCCAGCTTGGCCAGGATCCGCTCGGCGTGTTTGCCGACCGTGCGCCCGCCCGAGCCCAGCAGCGCGCCGATCTCGTTGTTCGAGAGCCCGCCCACGATCAGCGTGACCACGTCCAGCTCGCGCACGGTCAGCCCGTAGGGCAGCGGCGTGCGGGTCAGCTCGAGACGCGCCGCAGGCCGCCCGTTTTCCGGCTCGGCCTCCAGCTGCAGTGCGTAGAAGTCGCGGTCACACCGCCACAGGCCGGCCAGCCGCCGCTCGCCGCTCACCACGAACGCCTGCGCGAACCGCGCCAGCTGCGGCTGGGATGCGAGCAGCCGCAGGCACCACGCGCCCTCGAGCTCGATCGGCTCGCTGTCTCCGTAGACAACTGCGGCACCGTGGATCAAGGGCACTATGGTAACCCGCTACCCCGCGCTGCGCGGGAAGCCAGACCCTACGCTCAGGTCTCGGCCGCCTCCACGGCGTCCGAGTCCTCCTCGACCCAGGCGCCCACTCGCTTGGAGGTGCGCGAGATCAGCCCCACCACGCCCCCCGGGACGAAGATCACGATCACCAGCAGCGTCGCCCCCAGGATCGTCAGCTGCCAGCCCGGATAGTCGATCAGGATGGTCTGGATGACCGTGACGATGGCGGTGCCGATCACCGGCCCCATGACGGTGCCGAGCCCGCCGATCACGAGCATCGTGACGTCGATCGACATCGGCGTGAGCCCCATCTGGCTGGTCGTGAACGACTGCTCGAACGACAGGTAGAAGCCCCCCGCCACGCCGGCCAGGAACCCGGACAGGCCGAACGCGATCACCCGTGTCATGCGCGGGTTGACCCCGCGCGCAGCCGTGTAGCCGGGGGAGTCGCGGATCGAGCGCAGCGCGATCCCCAGGTGCGATTGGCGCAGCCACGCGACCACCAGGCACGACGCCACGATGACCGCGGCGAACACCCAGTAGTAGGCGCGCAGGTAGCTGGTCTGGGACATGTTCGGGAACAGGCCGGGCACCGTCGGGTAGCCGTAGGAGCCACCGGTCAGGCCGCGCGGATCGTTGAGGGCGACGTACTGCACCACCTGGGCGAACGAGAACGTCAGGAGCGACGTGTAGATCCCGAACAGGCGCAGCGTCGGGAAGGCCAGCAGCACCGAGATCGCCGCCGAGAACAGCCCGCCGCAGAGGATCGCGATCATGGCCGGCATCCAGGTCTGGTGCAGCATCAGCCAGCCTGCGCCGTAGGCGCCCAGCGCGTAGATCGCCAGCTGGCCGAAGTTCCAGACGCCCGCCATCCCCAGCACGAAGTTCCAGGAGATGTTCAGGATCAGCACCACCTCGGCGGTGACGATGATGGTCATGTAGTAGGGATCGGTGTAGACCAGCGGGAACAGCGCGACCAGTACGATCGCGCTGCCGATCATCAGCCAGCGGGTCGTTGACAGACCGGAGAACGTCCCCGTCACAGCCGCGCCTCCGAGGGGCTGCCCTTGAGGCCGTAGGGCCGGATCACCAGGATGATCAGGATCGCGGTGTACAGGATCGGAAGCGTCCAGGTGGTGCCGATCTCGACCTCGCAGAACGCCTGCATCAGCCCCACCAGGTAGGCGGCGTAGAGGGTGCCTGTGAGACTGCCGAGGCCGCCCAGCACCACCACGATCAGCGCCTGCAGCAGCGGCAGGTCGCCGGCCGTGGGCGAGGCGAAGTAGAGCGCACCGAGGAACACGCCGCCGACGCCCGCCAGCGCCGAGGCCAGGCCCATGGTGGCCGGGTAGAGGCGGCTGACCGGCACCCCCAGCGAGCGCGCGGCGTCCAGGTCCTGGGCGACCGCGCGCACGGCGAAGCCCCAGCGGGTGCGCGCCAGGAACAGGCCCAGCGCGCCCATCAGCAGCACCGAGACGCCGGCCATCGTCAGCTCGTGGTAGCTGATCGAGACGCCGTGGTAGACGTCGAGGTTGCCGCTCACGATCGGCGGCACGTTCTTCTGGAACGGGCCGAAGTGCTGCAATGCCACGTTTGTCAGGAGGATCCCCACCGCGAACGTGGTGATGAACGTGACCATCTCGAAGTCGACCTCGCCGCGACGTCCGATCAGCGGCTGCACCGACACCAACTCGGTCAGGGTGCCGACCACGAAGGTGACGATGAAGGCCAGCACCAGCGCCAGCAACGGGTTCACGCCGTGGGTCGCCAACGCCCACCAGCCCACGTAGCCGCCGATCATGACCATCGAGCCTTGCGACATGTCCAGGATCCGCAGGGTGCCGTAGATCAAGGTCATCCCGATCGCGACCAGCCCGTAGATGGAGCCGTACACGAGCCCGTTTACAATGATGGCAACTATGTCGGTCATGTGGTCACATCCGTGATCGATCCCAGGTATGTCTCGACGACCGTGCGGTCGTTCGAGAGCTCGTTGAAGCTGCCGCTGCGCACGATGCTGCCTGTCTCCAGGATGTGCACCACGTCCGCAACACCGCCGATGTGGGTGAAGTTCTCCTCGACCAGCACCACCGTCGCACCCGACTCGGCGCGCAGCTTCGCGATCGCCGCGTAGACGGCTTCGATGGCGACCGGCGCCAGCCCCAGCGATGGCTCGTCGATCAACATCACCCGCGCCGGCCGCATCATGCCGCGGCCGAGGCCCACCAGCCGCCGCTCGCCGCCCGACAGGGTGCGCGCCTTCTGGTCGCGCTTCGACTCGACCACCGGCAGGTCGGCGTAGACCCGCCTCAGCGTCTCGCGGCGGCCGCGCCAGGAGCTGGACACGAACGCGCCCATCAGCAGGTTCTCCTCGACCGTCATGTCGGCGAACAGGCCGTCGCCCTGCATGATGTGGACCACGCCCTTTCCGGCGATCGACTCGGCCGAGCTGCCGTCGATGCGCTCGTCGCCCAGCGTGATGGTGCCCGACATCGGCTTGATCAGGCCGGATACGGCCAGCAGCATGGTCGTCTTGCCGTGGCCGTTGGGGCCGATCACGACCGCCGTCTTGCCGGCCTCGACCGAGAGGCTCAGGTCGCGTACCACCACGGTGCGGTCGTACCCGGCCACCAGCCCGCTGACGTCGAGCGCCGCGGTCATTCGGCACCCGATCCGCTTGCGCCAAGGTACACGTCGATCACCCGCTGGTCGCGCATCATCTCGCCCGGCGTGCCCACGAACAGCTCCGCGCCGTGATGCATCACCAGCACGCGGTCGGCCAGCGCCACCAGAGCCCGCATCACGTGCTCGATGCAGACGATGGCAACGCCGGTCTCGCGGACACGCCGCAGCAAGGCCAGCGTGGCGTCGATCTCGCGCGGGTTCAGGCCGCCGAACGGCTCGTCAAGCAGCAGCACCAGCGGCTCGGTGGCGAGCGCCGTCGCAATCATCAGCCGCTTCTTGTCGTACACCGGCAGCTGCGATGCGGCCATCGTCGCGCGGTGCTCGAGCCCGACCAGCTTCAGCGCCGCCTCGCCGGCGGCGACGTCATCGCTCCGGGAGCGGCGCCCGGTGCGACCGCGGCGGAAGCTGGCGGCCAGGTACGCGTTCTCGAGCACCGTCAGCGTGTCCGCCGCCACCGGCTGCTGGAACGTGCGGGCGAGGCCCATCCGGCAACGGGCGTGGATCTTGGTGCCCAGGATCGAGCTGCCGCCAAGCTCGATCTCGCCCGTGGTCGCGATCGTGTGCCCGGTGATGGTGTCGAACAGCGTGGTCTTGCCCGCGCCGTTCGGCCCGGCGATGCCCAGCACCTCCCCACCCTTGACGCTGAAGGACAGGTCGTCGACGGCGCGCAGCCCCCCGTACAGCTTCGAGATGCCCCGAGCTTCGAGGATCGCCTGGGGGCTGCGCGCCGCCGTTTCGGTCACTGCAGCCAGGTGGGAAGCTGGAACTTCCCGGTGGTGTAGGGGTCGGGGGAGATGGCGATCTGCTGGCCGTTCTGGATCTGGAACGTGAGATGCGCCATGCCGATCGAGGGATCGGGCGTGTCGTCGGGGTACGGGATGCAGGTCAGCCCGGTGCGGTTGAACGTGTATGCCCCGCAGACACCGCGATAGGGCGTCGCCTTGATGTAGGCGTTGACCTTCTCGAAGTCGTACGGATTCCCGGCCACGCCCACCGCCTGCGCCCAGATCTTCATCAGGTCGTACTGGTCGCCGGCGTTGGAGAAGCCGGGGCCGGATCCGAACTTGGCGGTGAACTTGTCGATGAACGGCTGCGCGACCGGGTCGTTCTGCAGGATGCCGACCACCGTCGACCAGATCACACCGTTGGCGGAATCACCGGCCAGCTGGATGTACTGCGGGATCGACGGCGCGTACTGCTGGTAGACCAGCGACTTGGTCGGCTGCTGGGCGAACTGCTTCATGAACGCCGCCTCGTCACCGGCCGCGTAGTCCGAGAACACGATCATGCCCGGGTTCGCGTCGCGGATCTTGACCAGCACCCCGCCCCAGTTGGCCTGCGGTGCCGTGAACTGGTCGAACCCGACCACCTGCCAGCCCTCCTTCTGCACCGAGCTCTGGAAGCTCTTTGCGATGTTCAGGCTGTAGGGGTCGTTGGAGGTGACCACGTAGGCGGTCTTCTTGGACGGCGTCCAGCTGCCGTCGGCGATCAGCGAGTTCATCACCGAGACGATGCCGGAGCCGTAGGAGAGCTCGCTGGGATCGCCCTGGAAGATGTTGGTGGCGTTGTTCTGCGCGACCCAGTCGACGTTGCCGTGCCAGGTGTTCACGTGGAACGTTGGGATCTTCTTGTCGGCCACAATCGGGAACTCGACCGAGGTGTAGGAGCAGAACGGCATGAATACCGCCGCGACGTTCTGCGACACCAGGTTCTGCAGCACCGTCTTCATCACGTCGGGCTGCTGCGCCTGCGTGTCGACTTTGACGAGCTCGAGCTGGTAGCCGGCGACGCCGCCGGCGGCGTTGATCTCGTCGACCGCCAGCTCCTGCCCGCGGGACATCTGCTGGCCGTCACCCGCGTAGGGGCCGGTGACCGGTACGGCCGCGCCGACCTTGATCGTGCCCTTCGAGCTGCTGCCGCCGGTGCTGCCTCCGCCGCCGCCTGACGAGGACGACGACGACCCCGAGTTGCCGACCGCGTAGCCGATGCCGCCGCCGACCACCAGGCCGGCCGCGCCGGCTCCCACGGTTCCCTGCAGGAAGCTCTTGCGGCTCATGCCCTTGCGGCCACCGCCACCTGCTC
>DASUHV010000197.1:0-7443 GCA_036273355.1 Gaiellales bacterium | reverse complement strand
CAGGTCCATGTAGGTGAGGGCCCGCTCGTCCGACTCGTCGGCCGGCTCCGGCACCGCGCCCGTGATCGGCGCCACCTGGCCCGGGTTCGTGCCCCACGACACCTGCGGCGCCAGCGCCGGCACGTCCACCACCACGGTGGCATCGAACGTCGCTCCCTCATCGCTCGCCAGCCCGCGCCAGCGCTCGACCGCCGCTGCGAAGTCGGCCGGCACCCCCGGCCGCCCCTCCATGTAGGCGAAGGTGGTGTCGTCGGGCGCGATCATGCCGGCCCGTGCGCCGGCCTCGATAGACATGTTGGCGACGGTCATGCGCCCTTCCATCGACAGCGCCGCGATCGCCTCGCCGTGGTACTCGACCGCGTGGCCCGTGGCGCCGGCGGTGCCGATCTGGGCGATCGTGCCCAGGATCAGGTCCTTGGCCGTACAGCCCACGCCGAGGCTGCCCTGGTACGAGATCAGCATCGTCTGCGGGCGCGACTGCGGCAGCGTCTGGGTGGCCAGCACGTGCTCCACCTCGCTCGTGCCGATGCCGAAGGCGAGCGCGCCGAAGGCGCCGTGGGTGGAGGTGTGGGAGTCGCCGCAGACGATCGTCATGCCCGGCTGGGTGACGCCCAGCTCCGGGCCGATCACGTGCACGATGCCCTGGCGGCGGTGGCCGAGGCCGTAGAGCGGCACGCCGAACTCCTCGCAGTTGCGGCTGAGCGCGTCCAGCTGCGCCTGGGACAGCTGGTCGGGCTGGTCGCGGCCGGTGGGCACGTTGTGGTCGGCCGTGGCCAGCGTCCGGTCGGGACGCCGCACCCGCCGTCCGGCCAGCCGCAGCCCGTCGAACGCCTGCGGGCTGGTCACCTCGTGCACCAGGTGCAGGTCGATGAACAGCAGCCCGTCGCCGACGACGTGATCGTCCCAGACCTTCTCGAACATGCTGCGGGCGGCCATGCCTGCAGTCTAGAGCGGCGGTGCCTGTTGCTAGTTCAGATGGCGACTCGTTGCCTGACGGGACATGATCTCGCTCCAGGGCCGCACCGGCACCAGCCGCGCAGCCTTCATCGCCAGCATCATCTGCCAGGGGAACACGATCTCGGCCTTACCCTTGGCGAGCCCGTCGGCGATCCGCCGCGCGGCATCGGCCGGCTCGAGCATCCAGGGCATCCGGAAGCTGTTGCCCGCGGTGAGATCGGTCCGCACGAACCCGGGGCAGACCGTCGTCACGGTGATGCCATGCGGCAGCAGGTCGATGCGGAGCGACTCGAGCAGGTTGATCTGGGCCGCCTTCGTGGTGCCGTAGGCCTGCGACGACGGGAGGCCGCGGTAGCCGGCCACGCTGGCCATGCCCACGATGCTGCCCGATCGCGCCCGGCGCATGTCCGGCAGCACCGCCTCGATGCCGTAGACCATCCCCATCAGGTTCACCTCCACGTGACGGCGGAAGACGTCGGGATCCCAGGCGGTCACGTCCATCCGGCCGGATGACACCGCGTTCAGGATCGCGATGTCGATCCCGCCCAGCTCGTCTCGGACAGTCGCGGCGGCCGCCAGCACCGCCGCGCGGTCGCTGACGTCGAGCGGCACCGGCACCATCCCGTGGCGCCGCGCCTGCTGCTCGAGCAGCTCGGCGCGGCGGGCGCTGATCGCGACCCGTGCGCCGCGACCGGCCAGCTCGGCCGCCAGCGCCTCGCCGATGCCGCTGGACGCGCCGGTTATCCAGACCCGGCTGCCGCCCAGCTTCACAGGCGCTCCAGCACGAGCTGGACGTCGCCGATCGCGCCGTGCCGGAAGCCGGCCTCGCAGTAGGCCAGGTAGAACTCCCAGGTGCGGCGGAACGTCTCGTCGAAGCCGAGGCCGCGCACCTCCTCGTAGCGGGCCAGGAACCGCTCGCGCCAGGCCCGCAGTGTGGCGGGGTAGTGGTGGCCGATCTCGGTGGCCGACGACACCCGCAGCCGCGAGCCGCGCTCGAGCGCCCGGGCGATCGCCCGCTCCGACGGGATCAGCCCGCCCGGGAAGATGTACTTGTGCACCCACGTGTAGCTCCGCCGCGACGCCCGGTAGCGGGCGTCGGGCATCGTGATCGTCTGCAGCGCCATCCGCCCGCCAGGGGCCAGAAGCCGGTCGCAGACGGCGAAGTACTCGGGCCAGTACTCCTCGCCCACCGCCTCGAACATCTCGATCGAGACGATCTTGTCGAATCGTCCGTACAGCTGGCGGTAGTCGCAGAGCAGGATCTCGACCCGGCGCTCGAGGCCGGCCGCGCGCACACGCTGCTCGGCCAGCTGCTTCTGCTCGCGGGAGATGGTGATCGACGTGACCCGGCAGCCACGGGTGGCTGCCGCGTGCATGGCCATCCCGCCCCAGCCGGTGCCGATCTCGAGCACGTGGTCGTGCTCGCCGACGCCGGCCAGATCGCACATGGCGTCGTACTTGCGCCGCTGGGCGTCGGCCAGCGAGTCGCCCGGCTCGAACACGGCGCAGGAGTAGGTCATGGTCTCGTCCAGGAAGGCCGCGAACAGGTCGTTCGACAGGTCGTAGTGGCGGGCGATGTTGGCCCGGGCGCCCGCGGGCGTGTTCCGCTCCATGCGCGGCTGCAGCGGCTCGTAGATGCGGCGTAGCCGCTGCAGCGGCCGCGGCACCAGGTGCGACAGCCGCTCGGCGAACGCCGACAGCACCCCGACCAGGTCATCGGCCGCCCACTCGGCGGCGACATAGGCCTCCCCGAAGCCGATCTTGCCGGAGGCCGCCAGGCGGTGGAAGAAGGCGTCCGACCGGATCTCCATGCGCGGCGCGCCCGGCTGCCGGCGCAGCGGCCGCCCGTCGGGCGCGATCACCTCCAGCCGCTCCAGCCCGGCCACGGAGCGCTCGAACAGGGCACGCGCGATCCGGGCGCGGGCCGGCCGGCGCGGCGGCGGCGGGATCTCGAGCGTGCTCATGTAGATGGGATGCTCCTAGACCATCCGTGGATATCTCAGAGCCCGGCGCCGTGCGGCCGGTCTCGGTCAGCGTAACGCAGTACTGAGCCTCCGGTTCAGAGCAGCACCCGGCAGCCGGCCGGCGACGGCAGCGCGAACGCCTCCAGCAGGCGCTCGTCCCACGGGCGCAGCTCCAGCGCGGCCGGGACAGCGCGCCGCACCAGGCCCTGCCAGGTGCGGCCTCGCTCCAGCATGGCGTGGCGCGCGCCGGCCACCTCGAACCGGCAGAGCCGCTCGCAGATCTCGCGCGCCGCGAGCGCGTAGGCCATCGAGCGGGCGGGGCTGGTCGTGCGGTCGCGGGTGCCGTGCGCCATCACGACCGTGCGGCCGGCCAGCTGAGCGGTGGGCTCGCCGGGCGGCAGCCAGGGGGCGAGCGCCACCACGGCGCGCACGCTCTCGTGCCCGGCGCAGCGGAGCGCGCTGCGAGCGCCCATCGAGTGGCCGACCATGCAGACCGGGACGTCGCCGTGGCGGCGCGCGATCTCGGACAACGCCCACTCCACGTCGGCGACGGGATCGCCATCGTTGTAGCCACGCACGCGGTAGCGGAGCTGGAGCGCGGCCAGCCCCGAGTCGCGACCGACCCGGTGCAGGTCGAGCAGGAACGGGTACATGCGCAGCGCCGCTGCGTTGACCGGCGATGCCCGGCGGGTGCTGGTGCTGCTGCCGCCGTGCGCGAGCAGGGCAACCCCGCGCACCGGGCCGCGAGGGGACAGGGTCACGAGCGCGGGATACGCGCCATCGATTGTCGTCACAGTCGTTGCGATGCTACCGATTCGGCCCTCGCGGCAGATTGGATCGATTCCACCTTCAAGGGGGTGGCCAAACCCCGGGTTCGTGCGTACGGTGGTTGTGACCCCTTCTTTGCTGGACGACTCCAATGGCACAGGACAACGAACCGATTCACGCACACGAGCCCCTGCTGCTGCCCGCTCTGATCGAGGCGCACAGAGGAAATGCGGCAGGAGACGGCACCGTCACCCGCATCATCCGCGGCCTCATCGACTCGCCGGTGACCGACGCCGAGCGGGCCGGCGAGCGGCTGCTGGTATTCGGCTGGCAGGTCGCAAGCCGCGACGGCAAGCTGCGCTGGACGTACCGGGTGGTGGGGGAGGACAGCGGTCGCGACCTCGTCGAGTTCACCCTGGCCGTGCCCGGATGCCCCAGCGACATGCCCTGCCGCGTGCTGGGCCTGCAGCTGCAGATCACCCTGAACGGGATCGAGCGCACCAAGCCCGACGAGCTGGACGCCTACATGGAGCTGGCCGAGGCCGCGCGCTTCGAGCTGTAGCCCGGCATCGGGCGCGGGCGGCGCGGGTCAGCGGCTGACCACCCCTTTTGGATCTGCGTGCGCGGTGCCCTGGACTGATCCTAGCCAGGCGGCGCCGTCAGCCCTGTGAGGCACTCAGCGGGGCCGGGTGGAACTCGAGCGAGCGTGAGACCGGGTCGGCACGCGTCAGCTGCACGGCCACGATGTCGCCCGGTGCCGGGGCTGGATCGGCGTGCATGCGCGCCCGCACCGGTGGGTCGGCGATCCGGATCACGGTGCCGTGGCGGTCGTTTTCGAGGACGACGGCGGTGAACCGCTCGCCCACTCGGTGCTCGAGCACCCGCGTCTCGACGTCGTCCACGATCGCCCGCTCCACCCGCGCGGCGCGTGAGCCGGCCTCGCTCATCACCTCGGGCAGCTTCGCGAGCGCCTCGCGGTCGCCGCCCCCGGCCACCAGGTCGAGCACGTAGCGGTCGGCCAGCCGCCGCAGCGGCGCGGTCGTGTGGGCGTAGCGGGCGGCGATGCCGGCGTGCTCGGAGCCCTCCGGCGGCGTGCCCTCGAAGAAGGCGTAGCCGGCATGGCCCATCGCGTCGCGCGCCTCCTCGATCAGCGCCGCCTGCTGCGGCAGCGCCGGGTCGAGCGAGGTCACGAACTCGGCAAACGGCCGGCCCTCGGGCCAGTCCACCCCCAGCCCCCTGGCGGCGGCCCGGAGCTGCTTCACCCGGTAGGAATCGGCGCCGCCCATCGTGCGCAGCAGGCCCAGGCCGCGCGACACCATGATGCCGGCCGCCGCCATCCCGGCCAGCAGCGAGATCTCGGCGTTCCAGTCCTCGTCCGGCGAGCGGTGCTCGAGCTCGATCCGGTAGCCGGAGCTCTGGGATGGATCGGGCACCACCGTCTGGGCGCGGGTGTTCAGCGTGATCGATCCCCGCTCCCGGGCCAGAGCCAGGCGCAGCGTGCCGATCTGCTCCAGCAACGGCACCTCCGCCTCGCCGTAGGCCAGCCGCCGGTGGCTGCGCACGATCGCTCGGTCGACCCGCGCCGCCGTCTGGCGGCCCTGCCCGTCGAGCTCGATCACGTACACCAGCGCCGGCCGCTCCTGGTCGGGCAGCAGGCTGGCGGCGCCCTCGCCGATGGCGGGCGGGTAGAGCGAGATCCGCTCGTCCGGGCAGTAGACGGTCTGGCCGCGCAGCCAGGCCTCCCGCTGGACGGCGCCGCTCGCAGGCACCACGGCCGCCACGTCGGCGATCGCGTAGCGCACCGTGTAGCCGTCGCCCGAGCGCTCGAGCAGCATCGCCTGGTCGAGGTCCATGCTGCCGGGCGGGTCGATGGTCAGGAACGGCAGGTCGCGCAGGTCGAGCCGGTGCTCGCGCGGCCAGGCGGTCGCGGCGGCGCGCTCGGCCTCGGCCAGAACCGGGTCGGGGAACGCACGCGGCAGCTTGAACTCATCCCGGATCCGCTGGAAGTCCGCCCGAAGGACGCCCGGCGGCTCCGCGACGCCGCGCAGGTAGCGCTCGGTCACGCGCCCGGCTTGACCGCCGCCTTCTCGCCGATCCAGGGCATCATCGCCCGCAGCTTGGCGCCCACCTGCTCGATCTGGTGGTCGGCGTTCTGCTCGCGCAGGTGCTGGAAGTTGGGCCGTCCCGCTTCCTCCTCGGCCATCATCTCGCGCGCGAAGGTCCCGTCCTGGATGTCGGCCAGCAGCTTGCGCATGTTCTCGCGGACGTGCTCGTCGATCACGCGCGGGCCGCGCGTGAGATCGCCGTACTCGGCGGTGTCCGAGATCGAGTAGCGCATGCCGGCGAGGCCGCCCTCCCACATCAGGTCGACGATCAGCTTCAGTTCGTGCAGGCACTCGAAGTAGGCGATCTCCGGCTGGTAGCCGGCCTCGACCAGCGTCTCGAAGCCCATCTTGACCAGCTGGGTGGTGCCGCCGCACAGCACCGCCTGCTCGCCGAACAGGTCGGTCTCGGTCTCCTCGGTGAAGGTCGTCTCGATCAGGCCGCCGCGGGCACAGCCCAGGCCGAGGCCGTAGGCCAGCGCCAGAGCCAGGGCATCGCCGGTGGCGTCCTGGTGGACGGCCACCAGCCCCGGCACGCCGATCCCGTCGAGGAACTGGCGGCGCACCAGGTGGCCGGGGCCCTTGGGCGCGATCATGGCCACGTCAACCTCTGGCGAGGGCTCGATCGCGCCGAAGCGGATGCTGAAGCCGTGCGCGAACATCAGCATCGAGCCGGGGCGCAGGTTGGGAGCGATCTGGTCGCGGTAGACGCCGGCCTGCACGTGGTCGGGCACCAGCACCATCACGATGTCGCCCTGGGCGGTGGCGTCGGCCACCGTCTCGACGGCGACGCCGTCGGCCGTTGCTGCCGACCATGCCCGCGAGTCCGGCCGGGCGCCGACCACGACCGAGTTGCCCGAGTCCTGGTTGTTGAGGGCATGCGCGTGACCCTGGCTGCCGTAGCCGATCACGGCGATCCGCTTGCCGGTCAGGACCGACGGATCGCAATCAGATTCGTAGTAGATCGTTGCCACGTGGTTTCTCTCCTTATGCGACGACGCGCATCCTTCTGCGCTTGCCAAGCTCACCGTCGCGATCGAGGGCGATCCGTCCGGTGCGCACCAGTTCCTTGATGCCGTAGGGCTCGAGCAGCTGCTCCAGCGCCTGCAGCCTATCGGGGCCGGCCACGCATGAGAATGTCACGGCCTCCGGTCCCACGTCCACGACCTTGGCCTCGAACACCTCGGCCAGGGAGATGATCTCCGGCCGCCGGTCGGGCGAGCTCGCGACCTTGATCATCAACAGCTCCAGCTCCACGGCGGTTGCATCCAGCTCGTGCACCTTGAGCACGTCCACCAGCTTGTAGAGCTGCTTGATGACCTGGTCGACCGAGTGCTGCTCGCAGTCGATCCGGATCGTGATGCGGCTACGCGACGGGTCCTGCGTGGTCCCGACCGCGAGCGAGTCGATGTTGAATCCGCGCCGCGCGAACAGCCCGGCGCAGCGCGTGAGCACGCCGGGGCGGTTCTCGACCAGGACGGACAGCGTGTGGTGGCTCACGTCAGACTCCCTCTTCGACCCATGCGTTGTCGTCCTCGGCCCACTCCACGTCGATCATCTCGGCGGAGGAGCCGCCGGCGGGCACCATCGGGTAGACCTTCTCCTCGTGGTCGACGCGGGCGTCGATCACACAGGCGGTGCCGCACTCGAGC
>DASUHV010000196.1:0-5345 GCA_036273355.1 Gaiellales bacterium | reverse complement strand
GCGACCCGATCTCGTGTCCAGCGCGTCGATCGGCCCCTCCGGCCGGGCCCGCAGCGCCGCCGGGCTGGCCAGGTACCGGCCGGCGATCACCAGCGCGGTCGAGGTTGCGGAATCGGCCATGCTCACAGGCTAGGGACGGGGGCGTCACGGAACCAGACGCAACCCGTCACGAAACCGTCACAGCTCTAGCCGAAGAAGCGGCGGCGGCCCTCGCGTTTGTCGCGGAAGGCCCCCTTGAGCAACTCGCTCGAGTAGCCGGCGATCTCGCCGGTCTCGGCGTACAGATAGACGGCGGTCTTGTAGATCTGGCTCATCGCGGAGCTGACCACGAGCAGCACCACGCCCAGCCCGGCCGCCGCCACCAGCATTCCCACGCCGGCCGCCGGGCTCGCCCCCACGACGGCGGCCCCCACCAGCCCGACTCCGACCAGGGGCAGCGCCAACAGGAATGTCGCGATGCCCAGCCCGACGTTGCCGATCAGGCTCTCGCCCCAGGAGCGGCGCACCGTGGCGACGCTGCGGCGGACGGCGTCGGCCGGGCCCACCTGCTCGAACGCCAGCACCGGGATCACGAAGTAGGTGGCGATCGCCCATCCCGCCCCCAGCAGGCGCGCCACGATGCTGCCCACGATGCCGGCGCGCTGCTCGACCGACCGGATCAGCAGGCCCACCAGCGAGGCGATCAGCGCCCACAGCAAGATCGACCCGAGCCGGGCGTTTGCCGCGCGCATCCCTTCAGCCGCGCTGGTGTCCTCACCGTGGAAGCTGCGCGCCGCGCAGCTGACCAGGGCGACGTTGAAGTAGGTGGCAACCGCGGTGGCGGCGTAGCCCGCCAGGCCCGCCACGACCAGCAGCGGCCAGCTGTGCGCGCCGTCGGCGCTGGCACCCGGCAGGAGCAGCACGGCGGCCGGTACCAGCACGATCGCGACCGCGATCAGCGTGAACGCCGCCGACAGCACCGGGAACCACAGCAGGCTGCGGTCGCGCCGGATGATGGCGAGCGACTGGGAGAGCAGGCGGAAGGAGCGCTGAAATCGGTTCATCACCACATTCTGCGACCCAACCGGCCGGTTGGCTAGGGTCAGCTGAACGCCTGGAACACGGCTGCGGTCACGGTCGCTCCCAGCAGGGCGCCGAGGATCACCTCGGGTGTGGTGTGGACGCCGGACTCCACCCGCGTCTGGGCCACCAGCGTCGCCATCAGGAACACGACGGTCGAGACCAGCACCGCGTGGCGGTAGTCGGCCACCGCGAACGTCACCGCGACCCAGCCGCCGAACGCGACCGCGGCGTGGCCGGAGGGCAGCCCCCCGCGCAGCAGCGTCTCGCGGTCGGTGCGCGCTTTCAGGGCGATCACGATCATGATCACCAGCGCCAGCGCGATCACGGTCAGGTGCACCGGAGACCCGCGGACGGTGTCGATTGCGCGCCGGCTGGGGTTGCGCAACCGCTCCGCGAACACCAGGTAGCCGACGAACGTGGCGTTCACGGCCGCCACCAGCACCGCGCCGGCGGCGACGTCCTTCGCCGTGCGTGCCAGCGGATCAAACGAGTTGGTGGCCACGTCGATCGCCTTCTCGAGCGCCGTGTTGAACATCTCGGCGATCAGCACGAACGACACCGACAGGAGCAGCGCCAGCAGCTCGAACCGGGTCACGCCCAGCGCGACGCCTAGCGGCAGCACCGACAGCGCGACCGCGAAGTGCACGCGCATGTTGCGCTGCGTGCGGACCACGTAGATGACGCCTTCGAAGGCGTAGTTGAAGCTCGTGACCAGGCCGGCAGCCTCCTGCCGCGCCAGCCGGAAGGGGCCGGCCCGGCGCGCGTCCTTGATCAGCTCGTCGCGGCTACGCAGGGTCGGCGACAACGGGCGCCACCTCCGCGAGCAGCTCGGTCTGGCGGGCCAGCATCGCCCCGCCATCGGTCTCGTGGTCGTATCCCACCAGGTGCAGCACGCCGTGCACCAGCAGCGTGGCGATCGGCGTGCCCTCCGCCGATGCCACCGCCGGGCACACCACCAGGTCGCCCAGCTGGCGGGGGACGCCCTCGGGGAGCAGGGCACGGCCGTCGATCGGGAACGACAGCACGTCGGTCGCCGACGGCTTGCCGCGGTGCTCCGCGTTCAGCTCGGCGATGCGCCGCTCGTCCACGAACTCCAGGCCCACCTCGCCGCTGTCGACGCCCTCGGCAGCGAGCGCCGAGCGCAGGACCGCGGCCGCGGCCGGCTCGTCCACCCGCCAGCCGCTGTGGTTCTCGATCTCCACCTCGACCGTCACTCCGGCCGTCCCGGCCCGTTCTGCTCGGCGTGCCGCAGGTAGGCGTTCACGATCCGCTGCACGAGCTTGTGGCGCACCACGTCGGCGTCCGAGAAGTGGATGAACGAGATGTCGGGCACTCCCTCCAGCACCCGCATCACGTTCACCAGACCGGAGCGCTGCTCGCGCGGCAGGTCGATCTGCGTGATGTCGCCGGTGACGACAACGCGCGATCCGAAGCCGAGCCTGGTCAGGAACATCTGCATCTGCTCGGGGCTGGTGTTCTGCGCCTCGTCCAGGATGATGAACGAGTCGTTCAGCGTGCGCCCGCGCATGAACGCCAGCGGCGCCACCTCGATCATGCCCGTGTCGATGTAGTTGAGCAGCTTGTCGGCGTCCAGCATGTCGTGCAGGGCGTCGAACAGCGGTCGCAGATACGGGTCGACCTTCGCCTGCAGGTCGCCCGGCAGGAAGCCCAGCCGCTCGCCCGCCTCGACGGCGGGCCGGGTCAGAATGATCCGCGCCACCTCGCGCTCCGACAGCGCCGCGACGGCCAGCGCGATCGCGAGGTAGGTCTTGCCGGTGCCGGCCGGCCCGATCCCGAAGGTGACCGTGTTGGCTCGGATGGCATCGACATATGCCTTCTGCCCCAGCGTCTTGGGCGAGACGCGCTGGCCGCGATGGCGCCAGACGACGTCGTGCAGCACGTCCACGGCGCGGCCGTCGGCGGTCAGCACGCCGGCCACCGCCTCGACCGTCTGCGGCCCGATCGAGATGCCCTGCACGACCAGCTGCGACAGCTCCTCGACCATCGCCTTGGCCCGATCGACGGCCGGATCCTCGCCCTCCAGGGTCAGCTCGTTCCCGCGCAGGTAGACGCTCGCTCCGGTGCGCTCGGCCAGCTCATGCAGCACAGCGTCGCGATCGTCGCCCAGTTCCGTCGCCAGGTCGTGCCCGACCGAGACCTTCAGTCGTGCCATCAGGTCGTCTGGGCCGCCGCGATCGTTGAAAGAGCCATCCCGGAAAGTTTACGCCGACAGGCGGTCACGCACGAGAGCGGATGCCACACGGCCGTCGGCGCGTCCGCCCGACCGCTCGGTCACCAGCCCCATCACGCGGCCCATGTCCTTCATCGTCTCGGCGCCGGTGTCGGCGATCGCCGCATCCACCAGCGCCGCCAGCTCCTGCTCGCTGAGCGGGGCGGGCAGGAACTCGTCGATCACCGGCACGTCGGCGCGCTCGCGCGCTGCGCGGTCGTCCTGGCCGGCCTTGTCATAGGCCTCGGCAGCCTCCAGCCGCTGCTTTCGCTCGCGCCGCAGCACCGCCATCGCCTGCTCGTCTCCGAACTCCCCGGGCGCGTCCTTCTCGGCCTTCTGCAGGGACGAGTAGATCAGGCGCAGCGCGTCCAGCCGCTCGCGCTGACCGCTCTTCATCGCGTCGCGCAGCTCGGCCTGGACCTGTTCGGTGAGGGTCACGGGCACAGCGTAGCGATCACGGCGTCGCCGGCCGCGAGCACGCCCAGCACCTCGGCCAGCCGGCCGCGCACCCCGCCGGTGACGCGGAACGGGGTGTAGTCGTCGCTGTACCCGCGCCCGTCGGAGTCCTCCACCAGCACCCGCTCGCGCCGCCCCACCTTGGACGCCCGATGGGCGGCGCCCTGGGCATCCGACAACGCCCGCAGCTGGCGCGAGCGGCGGCGCTTCTCCGCCGCCGTCACGGGGTCGTCGCCCGCGTCGGCCGTGCCCGGCCGCGGCGAGTACGGGAACACGTGCACCTTGGTGAAGCCGGCGGCGCTGACCGCGTCGAGCGTGGCGCCGAAGTCTTCGACCCGCTCCGATGGGTGTCCGACGATCACGTCGCTGGTCAGATTGATGCCCTCGACCAGCTCCCGTGCACGCTGCATCTTGCCCAGGAACCCTGCCGCCGCGTAGTGGCGCCGCATCGCCCGAAGCACGCGGTCCGAGCCCGACTGCATCGGCACGTGCAGGTGCCGCGCCACGCCGGGCGTGTCCGCGACTGCGCACAGCAGCCGGTCGCTCAGGTGGTTGACCTCGATCGACGACAGCCGTACCCGCTCCACACCGTCGACGGCGGCCACCGCTTCCAGCAGGCCGGCCAGGTCAAGGCCCGCATCGCGGTCGCGGAAGCACCCCAGGTTGACGCCCGTCAGCACCAGCTCGCGGTGGCCCTGCGCGGCCCGCCGCCCAGCCTCCGCCAGCACCGCCGCCGCCGAGCGGCTGCGGCTGGCGCCCCGCACCTGCGGGATCACGCAGTAGCTGCAGGTGAACGAGCAGCCGTCCTGGATCTTGACGTAAGCCCGGGTGCGGCCGAACCGCGGCTGGGCGACGCCGGTGCAGGACAGCGCCCCAACCTGCTCCGAGACGGCCGGCGCAAGCAGCTCCGAGCGCCGCGACAGCACCGTCACGTTCTCGGGGAGCCCGTCGAAGGCACCGTCCAGCGCAGCCGCGCAGCCGGTCACGACCACCCGTTCCGCGCTCCGCGCCGCCCTGCGCGCGGCCTTGCGGGACTTGGCCACCGCCTCGGCCGTGACGCAGCAAGTATTGAGAATGCGCACCGCCGCCTGATCCGCCGGCACCTCACAGTGGCCGTCGGCCGCCAGCTGCTCCCGCACCTGCTGGGCGTCGGTCATCGACACCTTGCAGCCGAGGAACTCGGTGGCGAACGTCGTCACCCCAGAAAACCCATCTCGCGCAGCGCCAGCGCCGCGGCCACGATCGCCGCCGTCTCCGTGCGCAGCACCACGGGCCCGAATGTGGCTACGGCGACGCCGCGCGATCGCGCCAGCTCCAGCTCGGCATCCGAGAAACCCGGCTCCGGTCCGATCAGCAGCGTTGCCGAGCGGCGGCCCACGATGCGGTCCGCGAGGCCGCCGGACGCGCCCGTGTTGCTGAGCACCACCGCCTCGCGGCTGAGCACGTCCGCGTAGGCCGACGGCGCCAGCAGCTCCGGCAGCCGTGACTGCTTCGACTGCTTCGCGGCGGCCTCGGCCACCCGCGCCCAGCGCTCGAGGCGGCTCTCGGAGAACGAGCCCTTCAGAAGCTCGGTGCGGAGCGGGCCGATGCGGGCGAC
>DASUHV010000195.1:0-2503 GCA_036273355.1 Gaiellales bacterium | reverse complement strand
CTGCGTGCGGCGCGCCTCGGAGATCGTCGACGCGGCTGTCGATTCGCTGGGCGAATACGTGCGGCCGGGGCGCACCGAGCTCGAGATCGCCGCACACTTGAACTCCGAGATGGCGGCACGCGGCGGCGAGGAGCCGGCCATCCGCACGATGGTCTCGGCCGGGCCCGACGTGTGGTGCCGCACCCACTCACCGCCGTCGCGGCGGCCGGTGGAGGCCGGGGACGTGATGTACGTGGACGTCTGCGGCGTGCAGAGCCGCTACCACGTCGACGTCTGCCGCACGTTTGCGATCGGGCGCGACCATCCCGCCGCCCGCGCCATCCTGGAGCAGACCGCCGGCAGCGTGGACGCGGTGATTGCGGCGGTGATGCCGGGCGATCCGCTGGAGGTGGCGCAGCAGGCGGCCGAGCAGTACGTGTTCTCGCGCTTCGACCGCGAGCGGGTGTGGTGGGTGGGCGGCTACGCGCTCGGCATCGCAATGCCGCCCAACTGGGTCGGGCACACCTACCTCGCGAACGACGCGTTCGAGCGGTTCACGTGGGAGCCGGGCTACGTCACCAACTACGAGAACATCCTGTTCGACCGCGACGCCGGGTTCACCGCCAGCTACATGGAGACGCTGCTGATGGGGCCGGAGCGGATCGAGGTGCTGTCCCGCCTCCCCCGCACGTTGACCGTGCTGCGCTAACGCTCCCAGTGGAGAGCTGGCCGTGCATCGGGCTCCGGCTCGACGGAGTGGCGCATCCACAGGTTCGGCTCGACGTAGGCGCCGCGGCAGTTTGAGAACTGCACGGGCACGAGCGCGCCTGGCACGACGTAGCTCCCGTCGGCCGGAAAGCGCATACCGGCCCACTCCTCCCACTCCTCGCGCGTCCCCTCGATCGCCATGGACGCGGGGCACACCTCGAGCTGCTCAGCGCCGAGCCGGGCGTGCAAACGGATCCACGGGTCGAACGGGAGCCCGTCCGCTCGCGTCCAGCGCACGTAGTCGTCCATCCCGATCAGCGGATAGCGCTCCTTCCAGGTCGGGCGCACGGGCGCGATCAGCGAAGCGAAACCGAACCGGCCGGCGAGGCCACGCATCTCCTGGATGATGAGACCCGAGAGCCCCTCGCCGCGGCGGCGATGGTCCACGACCACCAGGAGCGCCGAGAGCACGTCGGGCTCGGGACGGGCTCCGCCGCCGAACCAGCGCCCAACCATGTCATCAACGCCTCCGGGCAGGCCCTCACGCTCGCGGGCGGGGATCGTGCGGCCGTAGCCGACAACGGCGTCGCGCTCCTCATCCCAGAGCACAAGCTGGAGCTCGGGGAGCTGCGTGCGGAGCTTGTCCCAGTGGGCGACGAGCACCTCTCCGTGCCCCATATACTCGGGGAACGCCTCGGGAACCTCGTCGGTACGCTCCGCCAGATCCGGCCGCTCGGCGAACGTGAACACCCGCATGACGACAACCCTACACATGCACCCATGGGATCGAGATTCTCTCCAACGTTGCCGCGTGAGCTGACCGTGCTGTGATCGACGTCTTCTGGCATCCGGCCGTGCTCGACCACGACACCGGGCGCGGCATCTTCGAGGGTGGGCCGTCAGACCTGCTGGAGGTGCCGGAGCTGCACCCCGAGAACGCGGAGCGGGTGCGGAACATGCTCTCGGTGCTGCAGCGGGGGCCGCTGGCCGACCGGCTGCGCTGGCACGACGGCCGCCTGGCCGGCGAGGACGAGCTGGCGGCCGTGCACGACCGGGCCTACATCGCGATGCTGCGCGAGGCCTGCGAGCAGGGCGGCCGCGAGTTCGCGCCCTCGACGCTCGTCACGGGCGAGTCGTGGCAGCCGCTGCTGGCGGCGGCGGGAACGGCGATGGCGGCCGGCGACGCGGTCATATCGGGCGGCTCGCGGATCGCCTACGCCCTGGTGCGCCCGCCCGGCCACCACGCCGCCCCGGCCACCGCCGACGGCTACTGCTTCTTCAACCACGTTGCCCTGGTGGCCGAACGGGCGCTTGCGGCCGGCTGCGAGCGGGTGGCGATCATCGACTGGGACGTCCACCACGGGAACGGCACGCAGGCCTGCTTCTACGACCGCGCCGACGTGCTCACCGTCTCCCTGCACATGCGCCACGGCAGCTGGGGGCCGTCGCATCCGCAGACGGGATCTCCCGCCGAGGTCGGCGTCGGCCCCGGGGCCGGCCACAACGTCAACGCCGAGCTGGGGCTGGGCGGCGGCATCCGCGCCTACGAGGCGGCCTTCACGCAGGTGATCCGGCCGATTCTCGATCACTACCGGCCCGACCTGATCGTGGGCGCGTGCGGACAGGACGCGAGCGGCTTCGATCCCAACGGCCGCCAGAACCTGCTGATGGCTGGGTTTCGCCGGGTCGGCCGTCTGGTGGCGGAGGCCGCCGAGGAGCTCTGCGACGGCAGGCTGGTGCTGGTGCAGGAGGGCGGCTACGCCCGCACCTACGCCGCCTACTGCCTGCACGCGACGCTCGAGGGCGTGCTCGGCAC
>DASUHV010000194.1:0-13396 GCA_036273355.1 Gaiellales bacterium | reverse complement strand
CGCCGCCGGGCGACCACGGCGGCTCCGACGCCGCCTACCAGGTGGACGCGATCGGCCTCGTCGAGATCGTGTCGGCGCTGAACGGGGGCACCGACCGCGCCGGGAAGACCCTGGACGCGCCCACCGGCTTCTTCACCGGCGTCGCGGTCAATCCGACGGCCGACGACATCGAGGTCGAGCTGGATCGGTTCCGGCGCAAGGTGGAGGCGGGTGCGCGGTTCGCGATGACCCAGGTGCTGTTCGACCTGGAGCCGCTGCGGGCGATGCTGGACATGCTGGGCGGGACGTCGCCGATCCCGCTACTGGTCGGGCTGTGGCCGATCACCAGCCACGCGCTAGCGCTGCGCCTGCACAACGAGGTGCCCGGCATCACCCTGCCGGACGCCGTGCTGGCGCGGTTCGCGGCCGCCGAGGCGCAGGCGGCGCGGGAGGGCGTGGCGGTGGCGCGGCAGCTGCTGGCCGAGGCCCGCGAGCTCGTGGCCGGCGTCTACCTGGTGGCCCCGTTCGGGCAGCCGCAGCGCGTCCTGGACGTTCTTAGCTAGGGGCAGGCCCGCCGGGGATTCCGTCCAATCCCTGTGCTAGACTCAGATCGTGGCACCCGATCTCCTCACCTGACTGGCACGCGGCCGCGTGCCGCCCGTTATCCGCCGTCCTGTTCGTCTGGAGATCCGTTCGTGACCACTGCACCCACCATCGCAATTCGCCGTCTCGCCGTCAGCCGCGCCATCGCGGTCACCGGCTACGAGGCCGGCTGGATCGCGCTCATGGTCGCGATCTACGCGCGCACCCACTCGACGGTGTGGATGTCGGCGGCGCTGTTCGCGGCGATCGCCAGCTCCAGCCTGGTCGCGCCCGTCGCGGGTGCTCTGGGCGACCGCTACGACCGCCGCCGGGTGATGATCGTCTCCGAGCTGGTAGCGGCCGCCTTCGCAGCCGCGATGGTTGTCGCGCACGCGCCCTGGCTGCTGGTCGGCCTGGCCGCACTGGTGGGGCTGGCCGAGGCGCCGTTCATGCCTGCGTCCAGCGCCGCCGTGCCCAACCTGGTCGCCGATGACCGGCTGGAGTGGGCGAACTCGACGTTGGCCGTCGGCCGCAACGTCGGCCAGCTGCTGGGGCCGCTCGTCGGCGGCGTCGCGGCCGCGGCCGTCGGCTCGGCGGCCGTGTTCGGCATCTCCGCCATCGGGTTCCTGATCTCGGGCGCGCTGGTGGCGTCGGTGTCGGGCCGGTTCTCGGGCAAGCGCGCCGAGCATCACGACCGCCAGCTGCGGGCCGGGTTCGTGTTCGTCTGGAACTCACCGGTGCTGCGCGGCATGACGGTGGCCTGGATGGTGCTGCTGTTCCTGCTGGGCCCGGTGCTCGTGGCCGAGCTGCCGCTGGCGCACGAGTTCGGCCAGGGCGCGGCCGGGTACGGCATGATCGCCGCCTGCTGGGGCGGCGGAGCGATCGCGGGCTCCTTCCTGGGCCGCGTGACCGGCCGCAGGTGGGAGAGCAGGACGATGATCTGGGGCTGCCTGCTGATCGGCGCAGGGTTCGCCGTCGTCAGCGGCGCGCCGGTGTTCGTGGTGGCCATGGCCGGCATGATCCTGGCCGGCGTCGCCGAGGGCGCGGTCAGCGTCGCCGAGCAGACCATCATCCAGCGCTGCACTCCGGACAGCGTGCGGTCGCGTGTCAACTCGGCCGGCGAGGCGGCCGCGATGGGAGCGTTCTCGCTGTCGTTCCCGGCCGCCGGGTTCGTCATCAACCTGCTCGGCGTGCGCGGCGCGTACCTCATGGCCGCGTTCGGCTGCGTGCTGGCAGCCGCGATTCTGGTGCCGGCCATGCGGGCGGCGCGCGCCACGGTCGTCATCGACGAGGGCCTGGTCGAGGAGCCGGTCGCGGCCTGAGCGGTCGGCGCGCGCGGTAGGCTCTTCCCATGCCGCGCTCGGCCGTTCGGCAAGGTGCTGAGACGATCACCCCTCGCCAGTGGGTGGCTCGCCTGAACGGCCGCGACCTGGCACCGCCCGCGTCCGGCCCGTCGTCGGGTGTGGGGGTGGCGATGTTCCGGTTCCCGGGGCTGCCGCAGCGGCTGGTGCTGCCGCCGCTGGACGCCCACTACATCTCGTTCACGCTGGCGGGCTCGCTGGTGATCGAGCGTGATCTGGGACGCGAGCTGGAGCGGGCCGGGTTTCGCCCCGGCATGTCGCTGATCCTTCCCGCCGGTCGCGAGAACGCCTGGCGCTGGAACCACGGCACCGACGAGCTGCACCTGTACATCGCCCCGGCCTGGTTGGGCGAGGTCGCGCTCGGTGCAGGCGTCGCCGCGCCGCAGCTGATCGAGCGGTTCGCGTTCCAGGATCCGGTGCTCAGCTCGCTGGCGCGAGCGCTGATCGAGGAGCGGCGGCAGGCGGGCATCGGCGGCGCCCTCTACCGGCATGCGCTCGAGGAGGCGATCGGGCTGCGGCTGCTGCGCGAGCACTGCTCGGTCGCCCCCATGCCACTCCGCGCCGGTCTGGCGCCGTCCCGGCTGCGGCGCGTGCGGGAGCTGGTCGACGAGCACCTGGACCGCGATCTCACGATCGAGGACATGGCGGATGCGGCCGGCCTCAGCCGCGCGCACTTCGCGCGGTCGTTCCGGACGGCCACCGGGCAGACGCCGTACGCCTACCTGCGGGCCGAGCGGATCGCGCGGGTGCGGACGCTGCTCACCGGCTCGTCGCACCCGATCGGGGACATCGCCGCCCTAACCGGCTTCCGGTCGCAGAGCCACCTGGCCCGGGTGTTCAGGAATGCGACCGGCCTGACGCCGGTCGAGTACCGGCGTCTCGGTTAGCACGGATCGGACAATCGCAGCACGCTCGTGCCAGCGCGCGGCAGACCCGGCCACGAACATCCAGTGATGGATGCCCACCCCGTCAAGATGTGGGGAGACGAGGAGTACTTCGGGCTCGGGTACGAGTTCGACCCGGTCTGGTTCCTGTCCGACGAGGACAGGGCGCTGGAGCGGGAGATCATCGCCGCCTGCCACGACGTGATCCGGCCGCTGGCGATCGAGTGTGACAGAAGCGGGGCCTACCCGCGGGCGAGCGTCGATGAGATGGCCCGGTTACGGCTGCTGGCGATGATCGCCCCGGAGCAGTACGGCTGCCGGGCGTCCAGCCACACCACCGTGCTGATGGCCACCGAGGCGATCGCCCGCTACGGCTGCCCGTCGACGGCCATCATCTTCATGATGCACCTGGTGGCGGTGGCCGGCCTCGCCTTCCGCGCGCACGGCAACGCCGAGATCGAGTCGCTGCTTCGACGGATGGATCCCGAGGCACTGATCGGCACGGCCTCCTACACGGATCCCGAGACCGGTGGCCACTTCTGGTATCCCAAGACCTCCAGCGCGGAGCGGGTGGCCGAGGGCTGGAAGGTGCGAAAGACCGGCGCCTTCACCACCTCCAGCGGCTATGCCGACTGGTACCTGACCCAGACCACCAGCCCCGACTTCGACGGCGACTACGCCGACCTCAGCGTGTTCCTGCTCTACCCGGACGAGGTGCAGGGCAGCCCTGGGCGCTGGGACGCGATGGGCATGCACGCGAACAACTCGGGCCCGGTCGAGATCGACGCCGTGATCCCCGAGACCCGGATCGTGGGCTGGCCGGGCGACGGAGCGCGCTCCAACGACGAGGCGATCGACCCGCTGGCGTTCCTGATGTACGCCGGCGCCTACAACGGCATCGCATTGGCCTGCCTGGACGTCGCCCGGCGTCACGCCCTGCGGACGACCCACGCGCAGTACGGCCGGCGCATCGCCGACTACGCGACCTCGCAGGACAGGTACGGGCGAGCGCTCTGCGAGGCCCAGGCCTCGCGCCTGTTCGCCTACGGGCTGGCGCGCGCGCTTGACGACGCGACGAACGGCGGAGACTGGACGATGTACGCCGAGCATCCGGACGCCGCGCCGCGAGCGGCGTTCACGTCGTGGGGCCTCGAGGCGAAGGTGCTGGCCGCCGGGCTGGCGGCGCGGGTCTCCGACTCGATGCTGCAGCTCTGCGGAGGCCGCGGCTACACGCGCGCGGCCGAGATCGAGCGGCTCGTGCGCGATGCCAAGGCGGGGTGGGTGATGGCACCATCGAACGAGGTCTCGCAGCAGATCGTGGGGCGATGGGCGCTGTTCGGCGCCGACTCGGTCGACTGGTGGAACCAGAAGGTGGATGAGCGCGCGCTCCGCAACGAACTGGGCAAGATGGACGACGAACAGAAGCGGCGGCTGGTCACGGAGCTCGGCGCCGAGCTCGCCCAGACCGGCGCCTGACGAGAGGAGAGGACGCTGTGGACACGATCCTGCCGCCCCGGTCAGAGGACGTGACGTTCGATCCGCCGGTGCTCGGCCACCTGGGAATGAAGCCGGAGCTGGTCGTCCGCGAGCCGGCCGACGAGCGGGTCTGGATCGAGATCGAGCCGAGCGTCTGGTTCCGGCCGCTCTTCTTCGACATGAACAACGGCTCGCACGGGGAGGTGCTGCGCGTGCGCAAGGGCGGGGTGCTCAGCCGCCACCGCCACCCATCGCCCGTCCACGGCTTCGTGCTGAAGGGCAGCTGGCGATACCGGGAGCACACCTGGACGGCGACGGCCGGCAGCTACGTGTTCGAGCCGCCCGGCGAGGTGCACACGCTGACGGTCGACGACGACTGCCCTGAGATGCAGACCATGTTCGTGATCTGCGGGGCGGTGCTGTACATCGACGACGACGACAGGGTCGTCCACGTCGAGGACAACATCGGCCTGATCGAGCTGTGCCGAACGACGTATGAGGCGTCCGGATTGGGCGCCGACTACGTCGATCAGTTCATCCGCTGAGGGGCGGCCGAGGGCCTGATCCTGGCCGGAGCACCCGAGCCTGCCTTCCGGTCGGCATGCACCTGGACCGGCCGGGCACTATTCTCACGGCTACGAGACCGATGTCTACCCGGGTGTGCAACCCGGAAAGGGGGGCGGCTGTGAGTACTTTGACTGGAGGAGGACAAATGACCGGCTACGCGGTGATCAATCCGGCCACGGGGGAGCAGGTCAAGACATTCCCGACCATCACGGACGAGGAGCTCGCTGCCGCCATCAAGCTGGCGCACGAGACCCATCAGCGGTGGGCCCGCACGACCAGCGTGGAGGAGCGCGCCGCGCTGGTGCGGCGCGTCGGCGAGCTGCATTCCGAGCGTCGCGAGGAGCTGGCCGCCATCACCGTCCGCGAGATGGGCAAGCCCACCGAGCAGGCGCTGGGCGAGATCGATTTCTGTGCCGACATCTACGGGTACTACGCAGACAACGGCCCCGACCTGATGAAGGACGAGCCGATCAAGCTGCTGGCCGGCGAGGGCTCCGCGATCATCCGGCGCAGCTCGCTGGGCGTGATCCTCGGGATCATGCCGTGGAACTTCCCGACCTACCAGGTGGCGCGCTTCGGCGGCCCCAACATGATCATCGGCAACACGGTGCTCCTGAAGCACGCGCCGCAGTGCCCCGAGACGGCGGCGGCGCTGCAGTCGATCTACCTCGACGCCGGCTTCCCCGAGGGCGCCTACGTCAACATCTACGCCACCAACGATCAGATCGCCGACGTGATCGCCGATCCGCGCGTGCAGGGCGTGTCCGTGACCGGCTCGGAGCGGGCCGGTGCGGCCGTGGCCGAGATCGCCGGCCGCAACCTGAAGAAGGTCGTGCTGGAGCTGGGCGGGTCCGATCCGTTCATCCTGCTCAGCACCGATGACCTCGACGCCACCGTCGAGTCGGCGGTGAACGCCCGGCTCGACAACGCCGGCCAGTCGTGCAACGCGGCCAAGCGGTTCGTGGTGATCGACGAGCTGTACGAGCCGTTCCTGGAGAAGTTCACGGCGGCCATGTCGGAGTGGAAGCCGGGCGACCCGTCCGCCGACGGCACCGCGCTCGGCCCGCTGTCCTCGAGCACGGCGGCCGATCGGCTGCAGGACCAGCTCGACCGGGCGATCAAGGGCGGCGCGAAGGTCGTCGTCGGCGAGCAGCGCGACGGGAACTTCTTCGCCCCGATGGTGCTGACCGACGTCACACCCGACAACGACGCCTACCGCGAGGAGCTGTTCGGGCCGGTCGCGGTTGTGTACAAGGTCGGCTCCGAGGAGGAGGCTGTCAAGCTCGCCAACGACACGCCGTTCGGGCTGGGCTCCTACCTCTTCACGACCGACCCCGAGCAGGCCGATCGTGTGGCCAACGAGATCGACGCCGGGATGGTGTACGTCAACATCGTCGGCGCGGACGGCGCCGAGCTGCCGTTCGGCGGCGTCAAGCGCTCCGGCTCGGGACGCGAGCTAGGCAAGTACGGCGCGGACGAGTTCGTCAACAAGAAGCTGATTCGGGTCGGCTGACCCGAACGGCGTGCCGGCTGGGCGGGGAAGGCGCTCCCCGCCCAGCGCGGCGCACTGCCCTCAGATCCCCTCAGTGGCCTCGATCTCACCAGCAGCGACGGCTTCCCGCAGCCGGCGGTGGTCGCGCTCGTTCTGATCGGCGTAGAGGGAGGAGAACCGCGCGATCGCCCGGTCGAAGCCGCGGCCCTTCCCGAGGTAGGCGGCGATCGCCAGCCGGTCGCCCGACCGGGCGTGCGATCGGGCCAGCGACCAGGCGCAGGCCCGGGTGTAGGTGAGCAGGCCGTGCTCCGTCATGCGTGACAGGTCGGCCGAGGCCTTCCAGTCCCACAGCTGGCGCACGTAGAAGTCCCGCTCGACGCCGCCCAAGTCGGGGCTGCGCTGCCAGCTCAGGAAGATGTCGGTCGCCGCCTGCATCATCCGCTGGCCGCGCACCACCCGCTCGCCGTGCGTGGCGTATTCGCTCCGGCCCAGGTGTGGCTCGAGCACGGACGCCTGGGCCTCCTTGGCCTGGAGCATGACGGCGTCCTGGCCGCCGCGGCCGACCAGCAGGATCACCCACGCCCGGGTGCCGACGCTGCCGATGCCCACCACCTTGCGGGCCATGTCGGCCACCTCGTAGGAGCGGACGAGGTGCTGGCGATCGGCATGGAGGCCGTCGATGTACTGCTCCAGCAGCCCCCGGACGTAGGCCCGTCGTTCGTTCGGGCCCGCGTGGTAGAGCTCGTGCAGGGGCGTCAAGAGCGGCGGGACGCTCACGAATCGCAGCTTCCCGTCGAACACCTCGGTCAGCTTCTGGACGGCCCGGGCGCTGGTCTTTCGCCGCCCCTTCTGGAAGGTGCGGATGAACAGCTGGTGGCCGTCTGCGTCGAGCTTCGTGCCGAACCGGGCGGTCAGCTCGTCGGCGTCGAGGCGCTCGTACCAGGCGTCGAGGAAGCTCTCGCGGGCGAACTCGCGCATCCCTTCCCGGTACTCGCGCACGGCCCGCTCGACGATCAGCCGTCGCCGGCGGTCCGGCAGGTCGATGTCGCGGCCGGCGATCTCGATGCTGGCGGCCATCCGCTTCACGTCCCACTCCCAGGGGCCGGGCAGCGTCTCGTCGAAGTCGTTGGGGCCGAACACGAGGCGGCGATCGGGTGCAGCGAACCCGCCGAAGTTCGAGATGTGCGCGTCCCCGCAGACCTGCACCACCAGGCCGGAGCTGGGGGTGTCGGCCAGGTCCGCCGCCATCACCGCGGCCGCGCCGCGGAAGAACGTGAACGGCGTGGCCAGCATCCGCCCGTACCGGATCGGCACCAGCTCGGCCAGCCGCGACTCCGCCTGACGATGCAGCGTTTGCACGGGATCGGGCCGCGTGCGCGCGGGCGCCCAGTCGGCGTGGCCTGCTCGTGGCGCGCTGCTTCGCGCTTCGCGGCCGCGCTCGGCGTCCTCGCCGTTTTCGAGGCGGGCGACACGGTCGGGTGGACTGGTCACAGGTGGGACGGTAGACGGTTCTTTGGTGAGCTCTGACTGTGACTGTGGTCACCTGTCCGAAACCAGTCTCGCCCACGGCCGTAATAGGGGAGATCGCGGCGCCTCGGGTGGTCGGGCGGCTCACCGCGATCGGCTGTGAGTACCCATCGGAAAGGGAGGACGACCCATGCTGGAAGACACTTCCACCACCACCAACGACGGCCAGGCGGGCAGCCCCGCGGAGGAGGATCTGGGCGGGCACTGGAACCGGGTGATCGGCCGCCGCGCGTTCCTTCGCGGCGCCGGTGTGGCCGGTGCCACCGCGCTGGCGGGCTCGGGGTTGCTGGCCGCCGGGGCCGCGGCCAGCGTCGACACCCCCACCGCCGGCGACATCGCGATCCTGCGGTTCCTCGCTGCCGCGGAGCTCCTCGAGGCCGACCTCTGGGAGCAGTACGAGGAGCTCGGCGGGGTCAACGGCGGCAACAGCTCCTACATGCTCGCACTCGAGAACCTCGACGGCGACATGCCTCAGTACATCAGCGACAACACCGACGACGAGCGCAGCCACGCCGCGTTCCTGAACGCCTACCTGCGTTCGCAGGGGGCACCGCCGGTCAACCTCGACCGCTTCCGCACGCTGCCCAGCAGCAAGGCCACCGGCGCGAAGCAGATCGGCAGGCTGACCAACCTGATGTCGCTGAACGTCGACACCAGCTGGTACACCCGCTACCGCAGCACCAGGAACCCCGACTTCGGAGCCAGCTTCCCGCAGGCGGTGCAGATCCACAACCAGCCTGCGATCCCGCTGAACGACCAGGACACACCGCCCGGCACCGGACAGCCGGTGCCCCCGACGACCAGGCACGCTCGCCGCATGCAGGCGATCGCCAACACGGCAGGGTTCCACTTCGCGTTTATCGAGCAGGGTGGGTCCGGCCTCTACACCACGATGAGCCTGAAGGCCTCGTCGTCGGAGGTGCTGCGCATCATCGTCTCGATCGGCGGAGTCGAGGTCGACCACTTCGCGGTCTGGCACGACAAGGCCGGAAACGCTGTGGCGCAGCCGCTGGCGGGGGTGACCGACCCCGAGACCGGGACCCACTTCCCTGACCTGAACGCGCGGGACAGCGAGCTGTTCCAGACCAACCTGATCTTCCCGGAGCCCTGTGACTTCCTGGACAAGGGGCTTCCCGCCTGCTCCGTGATCCGACCCTCCGCGACCCAGAACGCAGGCGCGGTGGCGACGGTGCGTGCGTTCACCGCCGACAACCTGTTCCTGGGGCAGACGCCGGCCTTCTTCCGGACGCTGATGCGCCTGGCCCAGGCTGCCGACGCCGCACACCGCACGCGCGTCTAAGCGAGGTTCCGCCCGCGTCGCGCCCCGAAAGCGCGACGCGGGCGGCCCTCGGTTCGGCGTACGGCTTTGGGGGGATACCCGTACCGTCCGGTGCCCGCCGCCAACTACGATTCATGGCATGAATAGGGCCACAAACAGACAACGGCTCGCCAACTTCATCGACCTGGCTCTGACGCCCTGGACGCTGTACGGACGTCCGATAGCCGCGGTGCCCATCCCCCGCAGCGTGCTCGCCACCTGCGGCGAGGAGATGCACGCCCTGGCGGACGCCCTGCGCGACGAGCGTCGTGCCGTTGATGCCGGGACGCTGCGTGAGCTCCGGCAGGTGCTCACGGACGGAGCCTCGTCGCCGCTGTACGACGGCAGCCACCCGATTCGCGCGCTGCACACGCTGGTCGCGATCGAGTCGCGGTTCGGCAACGCCAGCGCCTGCGCCGCGTAGCTGCACGAATGCTGGAACCGGTCAAGCGGCCGGTTGAAACGGCCGCTTCCGATCTGTAGGATTGTGCGATTCGGTACGAGAGGGGGAATCGTGTCGCACTGGCAGGATGGCTTCACGAAGCAGGGCTTGGCCGGGATGGTCGAGCGGGCTCCCACGGTGCGGATGTCGCGTGGCCAGGCACTCCGCCGGGGTGCTGCGGCGGTCGGCGCCGTGGGGGCGGTCGGGCTGATGGATGCCGCTCCCGCGTTCGCGCGCTGGGGAGCACAGCCGCGCCCGATCCCGGGTGGATTCGACGAGAACTTCAACCTCGTCCCGAAGCACCCGTTCATTCATGTGCTGCCCCCGGCTCTGGGGTTCGAGATGTCGACCATCACCGACTTCAGGGGCAGGATCGCCGCCGGCGAGACGCAGGGCACCGCACGTGGCAGCGACGGCAGCAGGTACACGTTCGACACCGACATGCGCTTCATGGAGGGCACGTACGTCGGTCGCGATGGGCGCAGGCGCTCCGGGTCGTTCGGCTTCGTCTGAATCGATCTCTTCACGGGCGCCGTGGGCGACCTGACGACACAGGTTCACGATTTCGAGCCGGGCATCAAGGCATCGGGCCTGTTCTGGACGATCGCGATGTCGCGCTACGCAATGGAAGGTCACGTGCGAACCGGGCGAGCTCGGTTTCACAGGCGGCATCTGGCGGTTCCGGACTTCCACGACTTCCTGAATGCGGTCTCGCCGTCACCGAAGTCGCAGCCGGGTCACGTGAGCTTTGACGTGCACTGGCACGGAGACCCGCACCACAAACGGTGGATACGCGACAGGACGTTCGGGTTCGAGGGGGAGTTCGTGCCCTGCGAGGTGACCATCGACTTCCGGGTCAAGGACGACCACAGCGATGTCGTCTACACCTCGGTCGGACACGGCCAAACTACCGTCGGCGGTGCGATCGGGTTCGAGCGAAACGGCGTCTTCGCGCGCGGCTAGGACGCGATCCCGCGCGGGCTGCGGCGTCCTCGACGGACGCCCGCGGGCCGATCTAGGATGCGAGCCTGATGCTGGAAAGCCTGGCTCATACGATTCTGCGCCATCGCAAGCTGGTCGTGGTGGTCTGGGTGGTCCTGACCGCGATCGGCGGATTCGCAGCCCCGAAGGCCGCCAACCGGCTGCTGACGACGTTCTCGATCCCGAGCTCGCAGTCCTACCAGCACAACCAGCGGATCGTCCAGACGTTCGGCAACGGGGACCAGAACCCGATGGTGCTGGTGTTCCACGACCCGACCGGCGACGTCACGCAGGCCCCCGGGATCCAGGGCGCCCTCGATGCCGCGCTGAAGCAGAACCCCGGCGCCCGGATCAGCTCCTACTTCAACACCGGCGCCGACTCGCACGTGTACGTGTCCAAGGACGGGCACACGATGTTCGCGGCCATCTACCCGGTGGGTGCCAACGGCTTCGGCTCGGGCGGCACCATCGCGGCCACCCAGCAGGCGATCGCCGCGAACGCCCCGGCCGGGGTGCAGGCATCGGTCAGCGGCCTGGACGCGCTGGAGCAGGCTGCCGGCAACGGCGCCAGCGGCGGCCCCAGCATCCTGGTCGAGGTCGCGATCGGCGCGATCGGCGCCCTCATCATCCTGCTCTTCGTGTTCGGCACGCTGCCGGCCGTGGCGATGCCCCTGATCGTCGCGATGGCGTCGATCCTCAACACCTTCACGCTGATCCTGCTGCTCACCTACGTCACCGACGTGTCGGTGATCGTGGAGTTCCTGGTGGCGCTGGTCGGCCTCGGCGTCGCCATCGACTACTCGCTCCTGTTCATCTTCCGCTTCCGCGAGGAGCTGGCCGCCGGCCGGTCCTCCGAGCACGCGCTGGTCGAGACGATGATCCACGCCGGCAAGTCGGTGGTGGTATCCGGCTCGACGGTCGGCATCGGGCTGCTGAGCATGGTGATCCTGCCGATCCCGTTCATCCGCTCGATCGGCGTGGCGGGGCTGCTGATCCCGATCGTCTCGGTGATCGCCGCCTGCACGCTGCTGCCGGCCATGCTGGCGATCATCGGCACCGGCATCAACCGGGTGCGGGTGATGCCGCGCCGCTTCATCTCGCAGGCCGACCCGGACGTCGGGCCGTGGGCGCGGTGGGCGCGCCTGGTCACCCACCATGCGGGCGTGATGGCCACGCTCGGCATCGCCATCGTGGTGGTCGTGATGATCCCCGCGATCTCGCTGAACCCCGGCGACGCGCTGGCCAAGAACATGCCGGGAAGCGGGCCGGCGATCACCGGGCGCGACCAGCTCGCCGCCGCAGGCATCTCCGCGGGTGCGCTCTCCCCGATTGCGATCACGGTGCATGGTGCCACTCCGGGACAGATCCCGGCGATCGTCGCGGCCGTCGGGAAGTCGGAGGGCATCGCCGGCGCCTCGGCGCCGCAGGGGTGGAGCCGGAACGGCCTCACCGTGATCGAGGCCGTGCCCGCGACCGACTCCGCCAGCTCGGATGCCTACGGGGCGATCGCCACGCTCGAGAACACCACGCTGCCGGGGCTGCAGCGGCAGCTGGGCGGGGGCGTCAGCCTCGGTACCGCCGGTGGCCCGCCGCAGTCGCGCGACTTCGAGCACACCGTCTACGACAACTTCCCGTACCTGCTGCTGTTCGTGGTGGTGCTCACCTACCTGCTGCTCGCGCGCGCGTTCCGCTCGCTGGTGCTGGCGCTGAAGGCCGTGATCCTGAACCTGATCTCGCTGACAGCGGCCTACGGGATCATCGTGTTCATCTTCCAGGAGGGCCACGGCAGCAAGCCGATCTGGAACATCGACCCCACCGGCGTCATCATCTCGTGGATCCCGCTGATGATCTTCGCGTTCCTGTACGGCATCTCGATGGACTACGAGGTGTTCATGCTGACCCGCATGCGCGAGATCTACGACGACGTCGGCAACACCAATCGCGCCATCGAGCTCGGCCTCGCCCGCACCGGCAAGCTGGTGACCAGCGCCGCGCTGATCCTGATGTTCTCATTCCTGGTGCTGTCCAGCAGCCCCGGCGTGGACGTGAAGCAGTTCGGCATCGGCCTGGCGGCCGGCATCATCTTCGATGCGACCGTGATCCGCGCGCTGCTTGTGCCGTCGCTGATGCGGTTGATGGGCGAGTGGAACTGGTGGATGCCGCGGCCGGCGGCACGGTTGCTGTTTCTGCATCCCGACGAACCGGCCGGCGCGACCGAGTCCTGACCGGGTGAGCTGCGGGCGCTAAGCGCGACGTCGCCCCGCGCCGACAGACTACGCACATGGCGGTGATCGCACCCAAGCCCTTCTACCACCCGGCCCGCTACCTGCCGCGGTTCCACTGGGAGCTGCTCGCCTGCGGCGCCCGCGGCCACGTGCTGGTCGGCACCGACGTTCGTGATGTGACCGAGCAGGACAGCGTGATCGTGCGCGAGATAGACGGGGTGCGCTGGCACCGCTGCCTGCGCTGCGACGCCTGGGTGCCGCTGGCGCCTCCCGCCGCGCCGGAGCGCGACCGGGTGCCTGCTCACGCCGAGATCGAACTGCCGCCGCGGGGGCGGGCGATGCGCGACCTGATCGTGCTGCGGCTGATCGCGATCGACCGCTTCATCCACTTCATTGTGCTGGCGGCGCTGGCGGGGGCGGTGCTCGTGTTCGCGAACGACCAGACTCACCTGCGCCGCCTCTACGACACGGCGTTGCGAGCGATTGAGGGCGTCAACAACGGGCCGCTGCCCCGGCATCACGGCCTGCTGGGAGAGGTCGACCGGCTGTTTCACGCCGACTC
>DASUHV010000193.1:0-3456 GCA_036273355.1 Gaiellales bacterium | reverse complement strand
CACCCACCAGTTCGGCTGCTCGTCTCGCAGCACCGCGAGGGCGCCCAGCGCGGCCACCGCGAGCACCGCCAGCACGATCGCCAGGCGCTTCACGTCAGCCGCGCCACCAGGGCCGCCACCCAGTCGTCGAGCTGGTCGAGGCTGCCGGTGTTCTCGTACACCTCGTCGGAGCGCGCCGCCTTCTCCTCTTCGGGCAGCTGGTGTGCCATCCGCTGGGACGCGCCGGGCCGGCGCTGCTCGCGCAGCTCCCCGGGCGCCGTCACCGTCACGATCAGGTCGTAGCGATCCTCGCGGCCGGCTTCGAACAGGGTCGGCGCCTCGTGCACCAGCAGCGGGCTGCCCGCGGCCAGCTGCTGCTCGCGCCAGGCCTGGAAGCGCTCCTCGATCAGGGGCAGCAACAGCCCCTCCAGCCACTCGCGCTCAGCGGGATCCGAGAACACGCGGGCGGCGATCTGGGCGCGGTCGACCCGGCCCGCGGCGTCGAGCACCGCCGGCCCGAAGCGCTCGGCGACGGCCGCGCGCACGTCGTCGCGCAGGTACAGCTCGCGCACCACCTGATCGCTCGACATCGTGGCCGCACCGTGGCGGGCAAACGCCGCCAGTGCCTCCGACTTGCCCGACCCGATGCCGCCGGTCAGTCCGACGACCAGGGCCATCCGACTACTCCTCGGCGAGCGCCTCTTCGGGCTCCGCCGAAGCCTCTTCGGGCGGCTGCTCCGACTCTGGCTCGGGGGCCGCTTCCGGCTCGCTCTCGGCGGCCGGCTCCGGCTCCGCGGCCGGCTCGGGCTCGGGCTCGGCGGCAGCCACCGGCTCCTGATCGAGATCGTCCTCCACGATCGCGTCGGCCTCGACCACGGGCTCCGGCAGGTCGGGATGGTCGCCCGACTCCGGCTCCTCCTCGACGTCGGCGAACACCTCGGACGAGAGCCCCAGCTCGGGAACGCTCTCGGCCAGCGCGGTCGTGGTGCCGTCCATCTCGATCCGCTTGACCGTGTCCCCCACCTCGACGCGCTTCAGCGACAGGCTCAGGCGGCGGCGCTCGGGATCGATCTCGATCACCTTCACGTTCACCTCGTCGCCCTGGTTGACCACGTCGCGCGGGTTCTCGACGTGATGGTCGGCCAGCTCGGAGATGTGGATCAGGCCCTCGACCCCGGACAGGATCTCGGCGAAGGCGCCGAACGTGACCACCTTGGTGATGCGGCCGACGACCACGTCGCCCTGCCGTGTCTCGTCGATCACGCGCTGCCAGGGATCGGTCTGGGTCTGCTTCAGGCCCAGCGAGATGCGCTGGCGGTCGCGGTCGACGTCCAGCACCTTGACCCGCACCGTCTGGCCGATCTCGAGCACCTCGGAGGGGTGGTTGACGTGGCTCCACGACAGCTCCGAGATGTGGATCAGGCCGTCGATGCCGTCCAGGTCGACGAAGGCGCCGAAGTCGACGATGTTCGAGATCACGCCCTCCACCTCGGTGCCGGGCGACAGCCGGTCGAGGATCTGCTGCCGCTGCTCGCGGCGCTCCTCCTCGAGCACGGCGCGGCGCGACAGCACCACGTTGTTGCGGCTGCGGTTCAGCTCGATCACCTTGCAGCGCAGCGTCTGGTCGCGGTACTCGTCCAGATCCTGCACGCGGCGGATGTCGACCAGCGACGCCGGCAGGAAGCCGCGCACGCCCAGGTCGATGATGAGACCGCCCTTGACGACCTCGATCACAAGGCCCTCGACCGGCTCGCCGCTCTCTGCGGCGGCCTCGATCCGGCGCCAGGCCTTCTCGAAGCGGGCCCGCTTCTTGGAGAGGATCAGCCGCCCGTCGGCGTCCTCCTTCTGCAGCACCAGCGCATCGATCGTGTCGCCCAGCGCAACCTCCTCATCGGGGTTGACGGAGCGGCGGATCGAGAGCTCGGAGATGGGGATGACGCCCTCCGACTTGTAGCCGATGTCGACCAGGATCTCGTCCTTGTCGACCCGCACCACGGTGCCGCTGACGACGTCACCCTCGTTGAAGTTGGTGAGCGTGCGGTCGTAGTCGGGGACGAGCTCGCCGTCCACCTCGATCATCCATGTGTCAGTTGCGTCGCTGTGCTGCTGGTCGATTGATGCCATCTAGGTTGGGTCAGTCCTCTCGGGAAGTATTGTGCGCACGGCTCATCCACCCGGATAACCGAGCGCCGCGGCGAAGTATACAGAGCACCTTTCTCCGGCAGGCCGCTACGAAAAGCTGGTGGTGAGGCGGCCCGTGACGTCGATCACGGCGCCCCCCGGAGGCAGTACCAGCGGCGAGCTCTGCCCGGGCAGCTGCACCGTGGCCGGGGTAGGACCAGGGTTGACCGCCACCGCTCCCGAATCGAACTCGCGCACGAGCGCGTCGCCCTGGCTGACCGGCGCCGCGGAGGGCACGCCGGGGTTCAGCTCGTACAGCGCCCGCTCCGTTCCGGGCTGCACCGCGTAGCCCGACCACAGCCCGGACACCAGCAGGTAGGAGGCCAGGCCGAACACGCGCTGCTCGTGGTCGAGCTGGCCGCCGTCCCACACCCAGGCTCCCACCCGCGAATCGAGGGCGGCCTCGAAGTACGTGTACAGCGACGTCCAGGCGCTGCCTCGCAGGCGCGCGAACCCGCGCTCCACGGAGACGGCGTCGCTGCTTGCGATCTGGTGCGGGTCGATGATGGTGAACGGCTGGTTCTGCGCGATCACCGCGAAGTTGTTGGACTTGAGGCCGCCCCGCACCTCCGCCATCGCCTCGGCCAGGTACCGGGCATGGTCGGCCACGGTCATGTCCTGGCCGGTGTTGGGGTCGATCGGCGAGTTCGTCCACGCGGGCAGGTTGCCCGCATCGACCAGCTCGACGCCTGTCCAGCCGCCGTCTCCGAGCTGGGTCTCGACCGCGGTCGCCCAGGCCGCCAGGTAGTCGGGGTTGGAGATGTCGAACATGACCCAGGACGGGTGACCCGGCGGGTGCACGTCCCCGCCGCTCGCGTCCTTCAAGATCCAGTCGGGGTGATCACGCCGCACCTCGGCCAGGTCCAGCCCCGGCAGCGGGCAGTCGCTGCAGGGCACGAAGCCGTACTGCAGCACCCGCTCCTGGAACACGTGCACGCCCTGATCGCCATCCTGGATCTCCGCTGGCAACCCCGCCCAGTCGGGGGAAACCACGTTGGTGTAGGTGCGGCCCAGGCACGTTGCCGCGGCCAGAGTGGGTGGGCTCTGGAGCCGGATCAGAAGCGGCGTGGCCGGGCGGGTGACGCCCGCGCACTTGGGGGGCGGCGGCGTGGTCGGCGCGCTACTGCCGCCGCCGCAGCCGGCCGCGATCACGCATACGAGCGCGGCCGCCGCGCTCAGTGCTCGGCGCATGCCTCGCAGCGGGTCGCCGGCGCGCCGATCACGCCACCGTCGGGCGGGGTGATCACCGACACCGGCTCGATCACCAGCGAGCCGCCGCAGCGCGGGCAGAAACCG
>DASUHV010000192.1:0-3055 GCA_036273355.1 Gaiellales bacterium | reverse complement strand
AGCGCGTCGTCATGCCAGAAAACGTGCAGGTCGGGGTCGGCCATCGGCGGGCGCGACATTACCCGGTCGCCGGCACCTCTGCACAGCCAGCCCCGGGACTACCATCATCGGGCCATGGCCCGCGTTGCCACAGCCCTGCTGGCGCCGATCTCGGTGGCCGCGGCGCGCATCCGCCGCCGGCCCCAGCGCGGCCTGCTCGCGGCGCTCGGCATCGCCGCCGCGACCGCCATGCTGGCCGCGACCATCGTCGGCGGACGGGTCTCGTCGGAGCTGAGCGTGCAGCGCGCCCTGGCCGGGGTGCCTGTGGACCAGCGGGCGATGCGGGTGCTGTGGAGCGGCGCGCCGGCGGGCGGCTACCGGTCGGTCGACCCGCCCGCGACCCGGGCGCTCGCCCAGCTGGCACCCGGCCCGGCCGTGCGCACGGTGCTCTACCGCGAGACGCGCTTCGAGAACAGCCGCATCGCTGTGGTCACGGGCGTCGACGACATCGGCAGGTGGGTGACGCTGACCAGCGGCCGGCTGCCCCGCAGCTGCACGCCCAGCCGCTGCGAGGTGGTGCAGGTTGCGGGCGCGCCGATGCCGGTCGCCGCCGCCGGGCCGACGCGCCTCGTGCGGGTCGGCACCGGCCGGCTCACCTCGGCGCTGCCGTTCGGGTCGCTCACCAACCTCGGCGTCAGCGCGGGCCACGGCACCCCGCCGGCCACGCTGGTGTCGGGCGACGTGGAGCAGGTCTCGCAGCTGCCCGGGCTGGCACCGATCTACCGCACGTACTCCTGGACGCGCCCGATCGACCCCGACCGGGTGCACAGCTGGGACATCGGCTCGCTGCTGGGGCGCGAGGCGCGGGCGTTGACCGGCCTCAGCTCCGGCTTCAGCCAGTGGAGCATCTCGGCCCCCGACCAGGCGCTGATCGACGCCACCGACCGCAGCGACACGGCGGGAGCGCGGCTCACGCTGGTCGGCGGCGAGGTGGCCACGCTGCTGCTCGCGTTCGTGGTGCTGGCCGCGAACGCGCTGCGCGGCGACGCGGTGGCGGAGCGGCGGCGGCTGGAGCGCCGGGGCGCGCGCCGCGGCCAGGTCTGGCTGTTCGCGCTGGCCGAGGGCGGCTGGATTGCCCTGCTGGGCGTGCTGGCCGGCGCCCTGGCCGGGATCGTGATCGGCGTGGCCGTGTGCAACTCCGCGGGCCTTCCTCCCGGCGCGGTGATGTCGCACTCGCTGCTGACCGGGCAGGCGTTGCTGCTCGGCCTGGCGGCACTGGTGGTGTCGGTACTGCTGGTCGTCGTGGTGCTGCTGTTGCCCGACGGGCCGACCCGCTACGGCGGCGTGCTGGCCGACGCGGTGGCCGTGGCCGGCCTGGCGGCGCTGGCGCTGGCCGCAGCGCGAGGTGCCACCAACATCGGCGCCACCACGGACGCCAGCTCCGACCCCCTGCTGCCGCTGCTGCCCCTGCTGGTGGCGCTGGTGGCCGGCGTCGTGGTGGCGCGGCTGCTGGGCCCGGCCATGCGGTTGCTGGAGCGGCGCGTGCGCGGCGCCTCGGCGGCGGTGCGGATCGCGGTCGTATCGGTGGCGCGGGAGCCGCTGCCGGCAGCAATCGCCGCGGCGTTTCTGGCCGTGGCGCTCGGCCTCGGCTTCTTCGCCACGGCCTACGGCCAGACGCTGCGCACCGGCCAGAGCGACCAGGCCGACTTCGCGGTGCCCGCCGACGTCACGCTGGCGGAGGGCCCGCAGCTGGTGCGGCCGCTGGATGCCGCCTCGCTGGAGCAGTACCAACGGCTCGCCGGCGGCACCGTCGCCATGCCGGTGCTGCGGTTGAGCGCCACGGCCGCGGCGACCGGGACACGGCCGGTCGACGTCACCGCGCTGGCGCTGCCGGCGAAGGACATCCCCGACCTGCGCTGGCGCAGCGACACGTCAAACGTCAGCCAGGCCACCCTGGCGCGGCGCCTGACCCCGGCGGGCGACGTGTCGATGCGGGGTCCGCTGCTGAACGGATCGGGCCTGCTGCGCCTACCGGTGGAGGTGACCGGCTCGCCGGTGACCACGGCGCTGGTGCTGCAGACCGATCGCCAGTCGTTCGTGAGCCTGCCCATGGGCGTCGCCCGCGTGGGCCACTCGCAGCTGGAGCGACGCTTGCCGGCGCCCCTGGCGGGGTCGCGGCTGGTGGCGATCTCAATCGACCGCACGGCCGCCGACTCGAAGATCGCGATCCATCAGCAGGGCGAGGGCGGGGCGGTCTCCGGCATCAAGGGCAGCGTGCTGCTCGGCCCTCTCACGCTAGGCGCTGCCCGTATCACCGACTGGTCAGGGTGGATCGGCCGCGGCGGGCTGGTGGCGGGCGGCCCCGGCGCGCCGGTGCGGTTCGTGATCACGGGCGCCACGCGCCCGCTGCTGCGGCCCGTCCAGCCCAGCGATGGCCGGCCGGTGCCGGTGATGGTGAGTCCCGACCTGGCCCGCGCCGCCGTCGGCGGCCTGGTGCGCCTGACGTTTGCGGGCATCAGCGTGCCCGGGCGCGTGGTGGCCGTGGGACGGCGCTTTCCGACCGTGACGGGCAGCTTCGCGGCGGCCGACGAGACGCTGCTGGCGACCGCGCTCAACGCCGACGATCCGGGCTCGGCGGTGCCGTCCGAGATGTGGCTGCGAGCCCGCAACGCCGACCGGGTGGCCGCGCTCAACGTCCAGGTCGCGCGGCCGCCCTACGACAGCATGACGCGCAGCTCCCACGCCGTCACGCTCGCGACCCTGCGCAGCGACCCGCTCTCGCGTGGCATTCGGCTGGTGCTGGAGGGCGCCGCCGTGCTGGCGCTGCTGCTCTCGCTGGCGGCGCTGCTGCTGTCGGTGGCCGCCGCTGTGCGCGACGACCGGGTGGCGCTGTTCGACCTGGAGGCGCAGGGCGTGGGGCCGCCCACGCTGCGCAGCCAGCTGCGGCTGCGCGCGGCGATCGTGACCGCCGTGGGGCTGGCGGTGGCGGTGGTGATCGGGGTGGTGCTCTCGACGGCCACCGTCGGCCTGGTGCAGGTGACCGCGTCGGCCACGGTTCCGGTGCCGCCGCTGGAGC
>DASUHV010000191.1:0-26036 GCA_036273355.1 Gaiellales bacterium | reverse complement strand
AGTGGCGCGGCGACCTGCTGGAGACGGCGGTGGTGACGCGGCGCATGCGCGAGGGCGCGATCGAGCAGACGCGGGTGCCGCGCCAGCCGCTGGACGTGCTGGCCCAGCAGGTGGTGGCGATGGCGGCCATGGACGAGTGGCCGATTGCCGACCTGCACGCGCTGGTGCGGCGCGCCTACCCCTACAGCGAGCTGTCGGCGCCGCAGTTTGAGGGCGTGCTGGAGATGCTGGCCGGGCGCTACCCGTCCGACGAGTTCGCCGAGCTGCGGCCGCGCATCGTCTGGGACCGCACCGGCGCCAGCATCCGCGGCCGCGACAGCTCCCGGCGGCTGGCGGTGATGTCGGGCGGCACCATCCCCGACCGCGGCCTCTACGGCGTGTTCCTGGCCGATTCGGGCGCGCGGGTGGGCGAGCTGGACGAGGAGATGGTGTACGAGGCGCGGCAGGGCGAGGTGTTCCAGCTGGGCGCGACCTCCTGGCGGATCGAGCAGATCACCCGCGACCGCGTGCTGGTCTCGCCGGCGCCGGGCGTGCCCGGGAAGATGCCGTTCTGGAAGGGCGACGGCATCGGCCGTCCCTCCGAGCTGGGGCGGGCCGTGGGCGAGGCCACGCGCACCCGCCGCTTCGGCGAGCTGGACGAGCGGGCCGCGCGCAACCTGACCACGTACCTGGACGACCAGCGCGAGGCCACCGGCGTGGTGCCCGACGACCGCACGATCGTGATCGAGCGGTTCCGCGACGAGATCGGCGACTGGCGGGTGTGCGTGCTCTCGCCGTTCGGCGGGCGCGTGCACGCGCCCTGGGCGATGGCGATCGAGAAGCGCATGTCCGACGCGATGGGCATCGAGGTCGAGGCCACCTGGGCCGACGACGGGATCGCGATCCGGCTGCCCGACTCGGACTCGCCGCCGCCGGTTGAGCTGATCGCGCTGGCGCCCGACGAGATCGAGGACCTCGTGATCGAGCAGGTCGGGACGAGCCCGCTGTTCGCGGCCCGATTCCGTGAGAACGCGGCCCGCGCGCTGCTGCTGCCGCGCCGCCGGCCGGGCCAGCGCACGCCGCTCTGGCAGCAGCGGCTGAAGGCGCACGACCTGCAGCAGGTGGCCGTCAAGTACGCGTCGTTCCCGATCGTGCTGGAGACCTACCGCGAGGTGCTGTCCGACGTGTTCGAGCTGCCGGCGCTGCGGGAGCTGCTGGCCGGAATCGGCCGCGGTGACGTGCGGCTGGTGGAGGTTGAGTCGGCGCGGCCCTCGCCATTCGCCGGCTCGCTGCTGTTCGACTACATCGCCACCTACATGTACGAGGGCGACACGCCGCTGGCCGAGCGCCGCGCGCAGGCGCTGATGCTCGACCGGGCGCTGCTGGCGGAGCTGCTGACCGCCGGCGACCTGCGCGAGCTGCTGGACGCCGATGCGATCGGCGAGGTCGAGTCGGAGCTGCAGCGGCGCGATGCGCTGTCGGCCGACCAGCTGCACGACCGCCTGCGCCGCACCGGCGACGTGCCGGCCGAGGTGCCGGTGGCGGCAGCGCAGTTGATCCGCGAGCGGCGCGCGGTCGAGGTGCGGATCGCCGGGCGCCGGCGGCTGATCGCCGCGGAGGACGCCGGCCTCTACCGCGACGGCGCCGGGGTGTCGATCCCGCCCGGGGTGCCGGCGGCGTTCCTGGAACGGGTGCCGGACGCGCTGCGGCGGCTGGTGATGCGGCACGCCCGCGGCCACGGGCCGTTCACGGCGGACGAGCTGCGCGAGCGCCTGGGCGTGGACGCCGCGCCGGCCCTGGCCGAGCTGGCCGCCGAGGGCGCCCTGATCGAGGGGGCGTTCCGGCCGGGCGGCAGCGGCCGCGAGTGGATCGAGCCGGAGGTGCTGCGGCGGGTGCGGCGGCGCACGCTGGCGCATCTGCGCCGCGCGGTCGAGCCGGTCGAGCCGGAGGCGCTGGCGCGGTTCCTGCCCGGGTGGCAGGGGATCGGCCGCGACATGGGCCGCGGCGAGCCGCGCCTGCGCGAGGTGATCTCGCAGCTGGGCGGTGTGGCGCTGCCGGTGGCTGCCTGGGAGCAGGACGTGCTGCCGCTGCGGGTGCCGGGCTACCAGCCGGCGCTGCTGGACGCGCTCTGTGCGGCCGGCGAGGTGGTCTGGATCGGCGCCGGCGAGGGTCGGGTGGCGCTCTACCTGCGCGACGACGCGCCGCTGCTGGCCGCCGCCGCGCCGCCCGCGGGTGATAGAGAGGTGCCGGGCACCGTCGTAACACGCGTTGCGGATTCGTTGCAGGATCGTGGCGCCTTGTTCTTCCGCGAGCTGGTGGAGCTTTCGGGCGAGCCGGAGCGGGCCGTGCTGGCCGCGCTGTGGGAGCTGGTGTGGGCCGGCACCGTCACCAACGACGCCTGGCACCCGCTGCGATCGGGCGGCCGCATCCCGCTTCGCACGGTGCCGCCGCCGGTGCTGCGCCGCCGCGCGCGGCCCACCGCCGCGCTGCCCGCCGCCCTCGGCCGCTGGTCGCTGGTGTCGCGCCTGCTCGAGCCGGCACCGGCCCCGCGCGACCGCATGCGCGCGCTGTCCGAGGCGCTGCTCGACCGCCACGGGGTCGTCACCCGCGCCGCCGTGCTGGCCGAGGGGCTGCCCGGCGGCTACTCCTCCGTCTACGGCGAGCTGCGCCTGATGGAGGAGGGCGGCCTCTGCCAGCGTGGCTACTTCGTCGAGGGGCTGGGCGGCGCCCAGTTCGCGCTGCCGGCCGCGGTCGAGCGGCTGCGCGACGTTCGCGACCCGGCCCAGGCGGGCGGCGCCACCGCGGTGCTGGCCGCCGTCGACCCCGCCAACCCCTACGGGGCGACCATCCCGTGGCCGTCCGCCGCCCGCAAGCTGGCCCGCGCGGCCGGTGCCTGGGTGGTGCTCGTGTCAGGGCGTCTGGCGCTGTACGTCGAGCGGGGCGGCCGCGGCCTGGCGGTCGTCGATCCGGAGCTGCTCGAGCCCGCGATCGAGGCGCTGGCTTCGCTCGTGCGCGACGGCCGCGTCAAGCGGCTCGCGATCGAGCGCATCGACGGCGAGCCGGTGGCCGGTACCGAGGCCGAGCGGCTGCTGGTCGCACACGGGTTCCTCCAGGCGCCGCGCCGGGTCGTGCTGCGTGCCTGAGGGGCACTCGCTGGAGCTGGCCTCGCAGAGGCTGCGGCCGCTGGTCGGCGAGGTCGTCAGCGATGGGCCGCTCAGCGGCGCCACCGTCGTCGGCGTCGAGGCCCGCGGCAAGCACCTGCTCGTGCACGGCGACGACGGCCGCTCGCTGCACGCCCACCTGGGCCTGCACGGCAGCGTGCGCCTGGCTGCGCCCGGCGCCGGCCGCGGCCGTCACGTGCTGCGCACGGCCGCCGGCGACGCCGTCATCCGGGGCCGGCTGGAGGTCGTGCCCGCCGGCCGGCTGCGGCTGGCGTTGGGGCCCGATCTGCTCCGCGACTTCGACGAGGCCGAGTTCCTCCGCCGCGCGCGGCTGGTCGACCGTCCCATCGGTGAGGTGCTGCTCGATCAGCGGGTCGTTGCCGGTGCCGGCAACATCGTCAAGAGCGAGGCGCTGTGGGAGTGCCGGATCGACCCCTTCGCGCTCGTGTCGTCGCTCGACGACGATCGCCTGCTCGAGCTGGCCGGGGTGGGCGCCCGCATGCTGCGCGACGGGGTCTCGGCCGGCGGCCGCCTGCCCGCCCGCGTCTACCGGTCCACGGGCCGGCCATGTCCTCGCTGCGGGACGCCGATCCGCAGCGCGCCCCAGGGCGAGCAGCGGCGAACGACCTGGTGGTGTCCGGCATGCTGCTCGTGAGGCGCCGCACGCCGCACGCACAGGTGGCCGACCGCGCCCGCGGCGTCATGCTCGGCCTGGCCGTGGGAGACGCCCTCGGCGCGGCGCTGGAGTGGGATCACCCCGAGCAGATCGTCGCCCGCTACGGCGGCCCGCTGCGCGACATGGTCGCGTCGCGGACGTGGTCGCTGGGCGAGTGGACCGACGACACCGCCATGGCGCTGCAGCTGGCCGAGAGCATGGCCGACCGCGGCGTCTACGACGAGGATGACGTGCTGGCCCGCTACCTGGTGTGGGCGCGCTCCTCGCCCAAGGACATCGGCGCCACCGTCAGCCACGCGCTGGCCCGTGCCAGCACGCCCGACGCGGCGCGCGCCGCAGCCGCCGACTACCACACCCGCTCGGGCGGCCACAGCGCCGGCAACGGCTCGCTCATGCGCACCGCACCGATCGCGATCCGCTACCGCGGCGACTCCGGTGCGATCGAGCGCATCTCGCGGCTCGACTCGTCGCTGACCCACCACGACGAGCTGGCGGGCGACGCCTGTGCGCTGTTCAACCTGACGATCGCTGCGCTCCTGCAGGACCGCCGGCCGCCCTCGTCCAGCTCGCAGGTCGGGCAGGCCGCGGCGGCTGCGGCCACCCTCACGGCCGGCGACCTGCTCGATCCCGTTCAGCGGCAGATCGGGTACGTGATGACGGCCCTGCAGGTGGCCTTCTGGGCGGCGATGACGGCGCCCAGCTTCGAGCAGGCGGTGGTGGACGCCGCCAACCTGGGCGGCGACGCCGACACCAATGCCGCAATCACGGGGGCGCTGGCGGGCGCTCGCTTCGGCGCCGAGGCGATCCCGGAGCGCTGGCTGGAGCCGCTGCACGACCGCGAGCACATCTCGGGGCTCGCCACCCGGCTGCTCCGCGAATAGCGCACAAGGGTATCCTGGGCCCGATGCCGCACGTCCCCGACCGGAACCTTGCCCTCGAGCTCGTGCGCGTGACCGAGGCCGCTGCGCTGGCCGCGTCGCGGTGGGTCGGCGCCGGCGACAAGATCGCAGCCGACCAGGCCGCGGTCGACGCCATGCGCCACATGCTGGCCACCGTCGAGATGGACGGCGTGGTCGTGATCGGCGAGGGTGAGAAGGACGAGGCGCCGATGCTGTTCAACGGCGAACGGATCGGTTCCGGCACGGGCGTGGAGGTGGACGTCGCTGTCGATCCGCTGGAGGGCACCGAGCTGTGCGCACGCGGGCAGCCGAACGCGCTGGCCGTGGTCGCGGCCTCGGAGCAGGGCACCATGTTCGACCCCGGCCCCGTCGTCTACATGGAGAAGCTGGCCTGCGGCCCCGAGGTCGACGACGAGCTCGACCTGAATGCGCCGATCGAGGAGACGCTGGAGGCCGTCGCCCGCGCCAAGCGGGTGCGCCCGCGCGACCTGATGGTGGTGATCCTCGACCGGCCGCGCCACGACGAGATGGTGAAGCGGATCCGCGCCGTCGGCACCCGCATCCGCTTCATCCCGCACGGCGACGTGTCCGGCGCGCTGATGGCGGCCAGCCCCGACACCGGCATCGACCTGCTGTGGGGCATCGGCGGCACGCCCGAGGGCGTGCTCTCGGCCGCAGCCTTCAAGTGCCTGGGCGGCCAGTTCCAGGGCAAGCTCTGGCCGCGCGACGACGCCGAGCGCCAGGCCGCGATCGAGGCCGGCTATGACCTCGACCGGGTGCTGCTGCTGGACGACCTTGTCCGGGGTGACAACACGTTCTTCGCGGCCACCGGCGTGACCGACGGCGACCTGCTGCGCGGCGTCCGCTACCAGCACGGCGGTGCCCGCACCCACTCGCTGGTGATGCGCTCCAAGTCGGGCACCGTGCGCACGCTGCAGGCCACGCACAGCATGGAGAAGCTGGGCGAGCTGGCCGGCACCCGCTACGACTGACCTTCCTCTCGTCCCCGCCATGGGTAGAATGGCCGGCATCCAGTCGCCCCAAGGAGCGCCCGTGCGAGATTACACGCCTGAGTACGAGTCATTCCAAGACGACGCACTGGCCGTGCTCAGCGGCGCCGCCGTGACCGTCGCGGTCACCGGCTTCTGGTGGAAGCCCGTGTACGCGGGGCCGATCGCCCTCGCGATCGCCGTGATCGCCTACTTCCTGACGCCGCGGGCGCGCGGCGGCACGATCATCGCCGTCGCCGTGATCACGCTGGTCGCCATGCTCGGCCGCTGGATCGCGAACTACCCGGTGGTCTAGCCGGCTTCGGCCGGCGGCAGGATCGCCAGGCCGTTGGCGATTGCGCGGTTGCCGCCGCGATGGAACACCAGGTCGACGCTGTGCTCCGTCTTGTACCGGCCCCAGAACATCAGCCGCGCGTAGCTCCGGGCGGTCATCCTGCGTGGCGGCACCAGCTCGCCGGCGAACACCAGGTCGGCGCCGCGCACCTCGAAGTCGACCCCCTCCTGCTTCGGGACGCCGTTCACGAACACCTGGAAGGGGCGTTCTGCATTGGCCGGCAGAGGCACTCGTGAACCGTTCATGCAACGTCCCGCGGTTCGGGTGGGCGAGGGATCAGGGGGTATCTTGATACCGTTCGGCCATGGTGGCAAGCCCCGATCCGTTCTCCGCGCGCGACACGCTCGCGACCGGCGAACAGTTCTACCGGATCGACGCCCTCGGCGACCCGCTGCGCCTGCCCTACACGATCTGCGTGCTGCTCGAGAACCTGTTGCGCCGGGCCGGATCGGAGCACGTCAGCGAGGCTGACGTTCGGTCGCTGGCATCGTGGCCGGCGGCGGCCGCGGGCTCGAACCTGGCGTTCATGCCGGCCCGCGTGATCATGCAGGACCTGACCGGCGTGCCGGCCGTCGTCGACCTGGCCGCGATGCGCGCGGCGGTGGCGCGGGCGGGCGGCGACCCCGCGCGCGTGGATCCGCTGGTGCCGGTCGACCTGGTCGTCGACCACTCGGTGCAGGTGGACGCGTTCGGCTCCGACCGGGCCTACGCGCGCAACATCGAGCGCGAGTTCGAGCGCAACGGCGAGCGCTACGCACTGCTGCGCTGGGCGCAGGGCGCCTTTCGCAACTTCCGGGTGGTGCCGCCCGGCATGGGCATCGTGCACCAGGTCAACCTCGAGTACCTGGGCCGCGTGGTGCAGGTGCGAGACGGCGTCGCCATGCCCGACTCGCTGGTCGGCACCGACTCGCACACCACCATGATCAACGCGCTGGGCGTGCTGGGATGGGGCGTCGGTGGGATCGAGGCGGAGGCCGTGATGCTGGGGCAGCCGCTGTACATGCTGTCGCCGGTGGTGCTGGGCGTGCGCATGTCCGGCGAGCTGGGCGCGGGGGTCACCGCCACCGACCTGGTGCTGACGCTGACCGAGCGGCTGCGCGGACACGGCGTGGTCGGCAAGTTCGTCGAGTTCTTCGGGCCGGGCGTGCCGGCCCTGACCGTCGCCGACCGCGCGACCATCTCCAACATGTCGCCGGAGTTCGGCTCGACCGCCGCCATGTTCCCCGTCGACCACCGCACGATCGGCTACCTGCGCGACACCGGCCGCGACGCCGACCTGCTGCGGCTGGTGGAGAGCTACTGCAAGGAGCAGGGGCTCTACCGCACCGGCGAGGAGGACGCCCCCGTGTTCTCGGAGACGATCGACTTCGACCTGACCCAGGTCGAGCCGAGCCTGGCCGGCCCGCGCCGGCCGCAGGACCGCGTGTCGCTGGGACGCGTGCCCGAGAGCTTCTCCGACTCGTTCGCCGTCGCGCATGGCAACGGTGCCGAGCTGGGCGACGGATCGGTCGCGATCGCCGCGATCACAAGCTGCACGAACACGTCCAACCCCTCGCTGATGATCGCCGCCGGGCTGCTGGCGAAGAAGGCGGTCGAGCGCGGCATGGAGACCAGACCCTGGGTCAAGACCAGCCTGGCGCCGGGCTCGCGCGTGGTGGTCGACTACCTCGACCGGGCCGGGCTGACCCAGTACCTGGACGCGCTGCGCTTCAACCTGGTCGGCTTCGGCTGCACCACCTGCATCGGCAACTCCGGCCCGCTGCCGGACGAGGTCAGCGACGAGATCTCGCGCAACGACCTGTCGGTGGCGGCGGTGCTCTCGGGCAACCGCAACTTCGAGGCGCGCATCCACCCGCAGGTGCGGGCCAACTACCTGGCCTCGCCGCCGCTGGTGGTCGCGTACGCGCTGGCCGGCACCGTCAACACCGACCTCACCAGCCAGCCGGTCGGCAGCGACCGTGACGGCAACCCGGTGATGCTCGACGAGCTCTGGCCGACCGCGGCCGAGGTCGAACAGGCCGTGGCCGGCGCCGTCGCGGCCGAGCTCTACACGGGCCAGTACGGCCGCATCTTCGACGGCGACGAGCGCTGGCGCGAGCTGCCGGTGCCGACCGGCGAGCTGTTCCAGTGGGATCCGGACTCGACCTACGTGCGTGAGGCCACCTTCTTCCAGCGACCGGCCGACCTGTCCGACATCGTGGACGCGCGCGTGCTGGCGATCCTGGGCGACTCGGTCACGACCGACCACATCTCCCCGGCCGGGTCGATCGCGTCGTCCACGCCCGCCGGCCGCTACCTGGTCGAGCACGGCGTCGAGCCGCGCGAGTTCAACAGCTACGGTGCGCGGCGCGGCAACCACGAGGTTATGGTGCGCGGCACCTTCGCGAACATCCGGCTTCGAAACCGGATCGTCGAGGGCGTCGAGGGCGGCTTCACGCGGCACTTCCCAGACGGCGAGCAGATGTCGATCTACGACGCGTCGATGCGCTACCAGGCGGACGGCGTTCCGCTGGTGGTGATCGCCGGCAAGGAGTACGGGTCGGGCAGCTCGCGCGACTGGGCGGCCAAGGGCAGCGCGCTGCTGGGCGTGCGGGCCGTGATCGCCGAGAGCTACGAGCGTATCCACCGCACCAACCTGGTGGCGCTGGGCGTGATCCCGCTCCAGTTCCTGGAGGGCGACTCGGCGGGGTCGCTGGGCATCACCGGCACCGAGACGTTCACGATCCGCGGCCTCGGCGAGCTCGAGGTGGGCAGCGAGGTGACCGTCGAGCTGGACGGCGGCGCCCGCAGCTTCCGGACGCTGGCGCGGCTCGACGCTCAGGCCGACGTCACCGTCTACCGCGCGGGCGGCCTGCTGCAGATGATGATGGCCGAGCTGGCCGCCGGGTAGGTGCCGGTGCGCGGATTCACCCGTTCGGGGGACTGACCGGCCGCGGCGGTACCCGGATGGTGGACGCATGACTCGAACGCTCCGCATCACCGCAACTCTCTTCGCCGCCCTGCTGCTGACGACCGGCACCCAGGTGGCATCCGCCTCGCAGCGTCTGGCGGCCGCGACCCTCGTCCCCAACGTCACCCCCACCGCCACGCTGACCGTCGCGCCCACGCAGACAACGGCGCCGGTCGGTGCCTTGATCGACCTGTCCGGCCACCTCACCCTGTCCGACGGCGCCACCCTCACCGGCCACACCATCCACGTGCTGGAAACGGCTCCCGGCGGCGTCGAGACCGACGTCGGAACCGCCAGCACCAACGTGTTCGGCGCCTTCTACTTCGCGGTCCCGAACGCGCTCACCCCGGCCGGCCACTGGACCTTCCGCGCGACCTTCGACGGCGAATCGACGTACCTGCCGACCGACGCCTCGACCGGGGTCGACGTGGGCAACCCGCCGCCCTCGCTGACGCTCGGCACCAGCGCCGCGACCATCCTGATCGGCGGGCACGTCACGGTGACCGCAACGCTGGGTGCCTGGCACTCGAACGACCAGGTCTCGATCTACGGGGCCACCGGCGGCGGGCCGAAGCAGCTCGTGGGCAGCGGCGCGGTGAACTCCAGCGGCATCTTCGCGGTCAGCCTGTCGCCGACCCACAACACCGTCTACAGCGCCAGCTGGGCCGGTGATGACACCTACCTGCCGGCGACCAGCGCGTCGAAGTCGGTCTCCGTGCGCGCGAAGTTGACGATCGCGCAGTCGGGCTACTACCGCAGCTCCCGCGGGGTGCGGCTCTACCACTACCGCACCAGCTGCTGGACGCGCGCGACGCACTGCCCGCGCTTCACCGCGGGGCTGCTGCCCAGCATGTCCGGGAAGGGCATCCTGTTCACCCTCCAGCGGCGCAGCTCCGGCCACTGGCGGACGGTGACGACCGGCACCATCGCCACCAACGTGAACGGGCTGGCGGCCGCCATCTACCGCTACCGCGGCACCGTCCTGATCGGCAAGACCATGCGCGTCAAGGCCAGCTGGGCCGGCGACTCCGGCAACCTCGGCGCCCACTCGAAGTGGACGTTGTTCCGGCTCACCAGCTGAGCCGGGGCAGCGCGGCGCCCAGGCGGTAGTCTGCAGGCGTGAGCCTGCTCGCCGACCTGGGCCGCGCCGTCGGCGCCGACCACCTGATCACCGACCCGGTCGCGCTGCGCACGTATCAGTCCGACGGCCTCACCGGCTACCGGGCACAGCCGCTGGCGGTGGCGCTGCCAGGCAGCACAGCCGAGGTGATGGCCGCGGTCTCCGCCTGCGAGCGCCACGGCGTGCCGTTCGTGGCGCGCGGCGCGGGCACAGGGCTCTCGGGTGGGTCGGTGCCGGTGGCGGAGGGGATCGTGATCGGCCTCTCGCGGATGCGCGCGATCCTCGACGTCGACGTGCCCAACCGCCGCGTGCGGCTGCAGCCCGGGGTCACCAACCTGGAGGTGACGCAGGCGGTGGCGCCGCACGGGCTCTACTACGCGCCGGATCCGTCCAGCCAGCAGGTCTGCACGATCGGCGGCAACGTGGCCGAGAACTCGGGCGGCGCGCACTGCCTCAAGTACGGGTTCACGACCAACCATGTGCTGGAGGCGGACGTCGTGCTGGCCGGCGGCGAGCTGGTGCGGCTGAGCGACCATGACAGCCTGGATCTGCTGGGCGCCGTGGTCGGCTCGGAGGGCACGCTGGGTGTGGTCACCGAGGTGGTGGTGCGGGTGCTGCCGCGGCCGCAGCGGGTGGAGACGCTGCTGGCCGCGTTCGCGGACACCGACGAGGCGGGCGAGGCGGTGTCGGCGATCATCGCCGCGGGCATCATCCCGGCGGCGATCGAGATGATGGACGCGCTCACGATCGCGGCCGCCGAGGCGGCGGTGCACGCGGGGCTGCCGCTGGACGCGGGAGCGGTGCTGCTGGTCGAGCTGGACGGGCCGGCACTCGAGGTCGAGCAGGTGCTGGCCGAGACGGTGCGGCTCTGCCGGGCGGCCGGGGCGCGCGACGTGCGCCGGGCCGGCGACGAGGCCGAGCGGGCGGGGTTCTGGCGGGGGCGCAAGGCGGCGTTCGCTGCGATGGGCCGCATCAGCCCCCACTACTACGTGCAGGACGGCGTGGTGCCGCGGACGCGGCTGCCCGAGACGCTGCGGAAGATCGAGCAGCTGTCGGAGCAGTACGGGCTGCGGGTCGGAAACGTGTTCCACGCCGGGGACGGCAACCTGCATCCGCTGGTGCTATACGACGCGTCCGTCGAGGGCGAGCCCGCGCTGGCGGAGGAGCTGGCCTCCGAGATCCTGAACGCGTGCGTGGAGGCGGGTGGCTCGCTCACCGGCGAGCACGGGATCGGGCTGGACAAGGCCCGGCACATGGGCAAGATGTTCTCGGAGGCCGACCTCGACGCGATGAACCGGCTGCGCTGCGGGTTCGATCCGGACGGGCGCTGCAACCCGGGCAAGGTGTTCCCGACGCCGCGGCTGTGCGGCGAGGTGCCCGGCCACTACCGCGAGCACCCGCTGGAACGGGAGGGGGTGGCGGAGCGGTGGTGATCGAGCACGAGGCGGGCGACCTGACCTGCACGGTCGAGGCACAGACGCCGATGGTCGAGCTGCAGGCGGCGCTGGCCGGTGCCGGCCAGATGCTGGCGCTGGATCCGCCCGGCGACGAGCGGCTGACGGTGGGCGACGTGTTCGACCGGGGCCTGTTCGGGCCGCGGGCGCACCGCTACGGGCGGCCGCGCGACCTGATCCTGGGCATCCGGGCACGGCTGCCGGGCGGGGAGGAGATCCGCGGCGGGGGCAAGGTGGTCAAGAACGTGGCCGGCTACGACCTGCCCAAGCTGTTCACCGGGGCGGAGGGGCGGCTGGGCCGGTTGCTGGAGCTGACCCTGCGGCTGCACCCGCTGCCGGCGCGGACGTGCACGCTGGTGACGGCAACGCGGGATGCGACGGTGTTCGAGCCGCTGGCGCCGGCGTGCGTCGACTACCGCTGGGCGCAGGAGCGGCTGCTGGTGCGGTTCGAGGGGCCCGTGGCCGACCGGCTGGCCGGGGAGGCGCTGGCGCTCGCGGGCGGGGAGCTGGTGGAGCAGGACGAGCAGCTGTGGGATGAGCAGCGGGGGCTGCAGGCCGGGCTGCATCTGCACCGCTGCCTGCCGGCGGACTGCCCGCGGCGGGTGGCGGAGCTGCGGGATGCGGGAGCGACAGCGGTGGTCGGGCGCTGGGCAAGGGGCTGGCTGTTCGCCGACCTGCCGGCGGCTGAGCGGGAGCTGAGCCCGCTCGAGCAGCGGGTGATCGCGAGGTTCGCGGCGTGAGCGCGTCCACCCGCGAGCTGCTGGACGCGTGCGTGCACTGCGGCTTCTGCCTGCCGGCCTGCCCCACGTACTCGCTGTGGGGCGAGGAGATGGACTCGCCGCGCGGGCGCATCCAGCTGATCGGGATGGTCGAGGACGGGGAGGTGGAGCTGGACGCGAGCGTCGCGCTGCACCTCGACCGCTGCCTGGGCTGCCTGGCGTGCGTGCCGGCGTGTCCCAGCGGGGTGCGCTACGACCAGCTGATCGAGCGCGCACGGGTGCAGCGGCGGGAGCAGGCGCCGCGGTCGCTGCGGTCGCGGGTGGTGGAGCGGGCGCTGTTTGCGGTGGTGCCGCGGCCGCGGCTGCTGCGGGCGCTGTCGTGGCCGTTGGCGCTGGGGCTGCGCCCGGCGGCGCTCGCGCCGCGCGTGTCGGTCTCGGAGCTGCGGGCGGCGCCGCCGGTGCGGACGGCGGCGGTGGGCGAGCGGCGGATGTCGGTGACGCTCCTAAGCGGGTGCGCGCAGCGGGTCTTCTTCGGGCGCGTGAACGAGGCGTCGGCGCGCGCGCTGGCGGCGCGCGGGTGCGACGTCACGGTGCCGCCCGGGCAGGGCTGCTGCGGGGCGCTGCACCTGCACGGGGGCCGCGAGCGGGATGCGCGCAGGCGCGCCGAGGCGACGATCGAGGCGCTGTCGGGCTACGACCGGGTGGTGGTGACAGCGGCAGGCTGCGGGTCGGCGATGAAGGGCTACGGCGAGCTGCTGGAGACTGACCGGGCGCGGGAGTTCGCAGAGCGGGTGTGCGACGTGACGGAGCTGCTGGCCCAGCTGCCGGCGCCGCCGGCGCAGGAGCAGATGGAAGCGGCTCCGCGCCGGGTGGTCTACCAGGACGCCTGTCACCTGCTGCACGGTCAGGGCGTCTCGCAGCAGCCGCGGCAGCTGCTGCGATCCGTGCCTGGAGTGGAGCTGGTCGAGATCGAGGATGCGGGCATGTGCTGCGGATCGGCGGGCACGTACAACCTGTTGCAGCCGCAGACCGCGCGCGAGCTGGGCGAGCGCAAGGCGCGATCGATCCTCGCGGCCCGGCCCGACCTAATCGCGACGGCGAACCCCGGATGCGCGCTGCAGCTGGCGGCCTCGCTGCGGCGACTGGGCCGCGGCGACCTGCCGATCGTGCACCCGGTCGAGCTGCTCGGCTGACCCGCACCGATTCGCAACGTCCTCGTAACGGGCACCGGCACAGGCCCCGGCCTTCACGAAGGTCACAGATCAGTCGCGCCGGTGCCCCGACCTGGCACAGACCTGTGCCCGGGCCCGATGCGGTGTTTGACTCCAATAATTCCCGGCGGCCGCGGATCCGGCTCAACCATCCAGTTCGCGGCACATGCCACCAGTAACGACCCGTCACGATGGCGTGCCGGGGCCCCAACGGCGGTCGAGTCGGCCTCTGAGGTCCGAGCGGCTGACCAGGACGCACCTAGTGCTTGCGGGTCAGATACACGTGCGTGACGAAGGGCAGCTCCAGCGGTTCGTCGCCGGCGTGATCGTGCACGATCTGTGACAGGTCGCGGCCCAGCAGTTTGCGGTCGGCCTCCGGCAGCGCGGCGACGAAGCTCCAGGACAGCACCAGCTGCACGATCTGCTCGGCCTCGACCGTGATCGGGTGCGAGAACTCGCGCTGCTCGAGCGGCGTGAACAGGTCGTTCCCCGCGAAGGCCTCCTGCCAGCGCAGCGTGTGCGGCCGGTTCTCTGGCCGCACGTCCGGCGCCGGCACCTCGCGCAGCCGCGCCTCGAACTCATCGGCCCAGGAGGCCCGGTCGTGCCAGCTGACGTGGTGCCACAGCAGCGCCAGGCCGCCGGCCGGCCGCAGCACACGGTGAATCTCCGGCAGCGCGCGGGCACCGTCGAACCAGTGGAACGCCTCGCCCACGAAGACGGCGTCGACCGACCCATCGCCCATCGGGATCTGCTCGGCCGTGCCGTCCAGCAGCGTGGCCTCCGGCGCCCGTGCCGCCAGCAGCCGTCGCATCCCGGCCAGCGGTTCGACCGCGATCAGCAGGCCGGCTCGCGGCGCCAGCGCCTCTGAGAGCTTGCCGGTGCCGGCCGCCAGGTCGAGCACGACCGAGCCGCCGCCCAGCCCCAGTTCCCGGAAGGCCCAGTCGAGCGGCTCATCCTCGTAGCCGGGCCGCGCGCGGTCGTAGCTGTCGGCAGAGGCTGCGAACGCCTCCGCCAGCGGGTCGAGCCGTCTGCCCTCGCTGCCCATCGGCGCCTCGCGGCTACTCGAAATATCCGAGGCCGAACGCGATCGAGGCGAATGACACCGCCACCAGCAGGCCGATCCACTGGCCCGGCACGCCGTGGTACCCCGGGCCGGCCAGTACGGCGAGCGTGGCGACCACGATCCCGCCGCTGATCAACCACATGAAAAACCGCCCTGCGCTCATCCGTTCGTGAATCTACCAGACCGACCCGCTCTACAGGTCTGCGTAGCGGCGCCCTCCGAAGCGCCCTGCCAGCTTGTCGTCCTCCCCGTCGGCCGTGTCCGCGACCACCTGGATGGCCGCCTCCAGCTCCGGCCGGTCGAGGTCGTCGCCCAGGATCACGTGCTCGAACCACACCTCGCGCCGCGCCGGCTGGTACGAGTAGCACCCGAACGGCGACTCCGCGGCCAGCCGCATCAGCTCCAGCGCCAGGTCGTCGGTCAGGTCGATGTCCGACAGCACCGGCGAGGACGCCCGCACCGCCGTCGAGTCGTCCAGCACCGGCAGCACGTCCACGAACACCCGCGCGCTGCCGAACCCGCCGTGGTAGCCCCAGTCGGGGTCGTGGTCGAAGCCGCCGAAGCGCTCGTCCAGGAAGTGCTTCACACGGTGATCCGTGATCTCCACGTGGGCCTCGGCGTCGCGCAACAGCGCTGCCGGAGTCTGGGGCGGCGCGGGCGTTGGGGTTGCCTCCCCAAGCAACGCCTCCAGCCGATGCGCGAACGCATCAGCGGCCCAGGCCACCGCCCACACCGAGGCCTGCACCTCGACCGCCGCCATCGTGGTGCCCGCGAGGATCGCGTGCTCCACGTGCACGTGGCCGTCCGCGTGCGTGAACCGGCCCAGCACCAGCTCTGCATTCTCGATCACCAGCGTCCGTGCCAGCCGCCCATCCAGCGCCGGATGCTCGATCGACGGCGCCGCCACCTCGACGTAGGGCTCGCCGCCGCTCGCGGTCTGCACGTCGACGGTCACCTCGGCGCCGCCGATCTCGATCTCGCCGCGCCAGGTGTGCCCGCCCGGGTCGTGACCCGTGAACGAGCGCGCTAGGGCGCGGCGTACCTCGATCTCATTGACCTCGATCAGGTGTGTTTCCACGACCAAAGACTAGAGCTAAGTGGCCGTCGCCGGCGTGACCTCCGTCGTGCAGTGCGAGCAGCGCCGTGCAGCCGCCGGGATGATGCTCAGGCACTCGGGGCACTCGCGCTCGACCGGCACGCCCGGCTCCGGCGCGCGCCTCGCGGCCATCGCGTTCAGCGGCTTCACCACGAAGAAGAACACCGCCGCGGCCACCGACACGAACGTGATAAGTGCGTTCAGGAAGTCGCCGTACAGGAACGTGCTGCCGTTGATGTGGAAGGTCAGGCCCGAGAAGTCCCGCTTCCCGAAGATGGCGGCGATGATCGGCGTCAGGATGTCGGCGACGAACGCGTTCACCAGCGCCACGAACGCGGTGCCGACGACGATCGCCACGGCCAGGTCGACGATGTTGCCACGAAACAGGAATTCTTTGAACTCGCGCAGCACGGCGCCTCCTCGGTCGGTTCCGCGGGCGATGCTAGGCCGGTTCGGCCGATTCGACAACGCCGCTGCCGCCCCTCACGAACGGCCGCAGCACCCGCCACGCCGACGACGGCCCGCGCCTCAGCGCACCGGCCAGCAGCGGCGCCGAGAGGATGTCGCCGCGCAGGATCGGCGTGGCCATCTCGGCCGGCAGCCGTCCCAGCGTCTCCACCGCCCGGTCCCAGTCGGCTTCGTCCATGCCCGCCACGTACCGGTTCGCGCGCATCGCCAGCCCCCACGAGCGCCCCCGCGTACGCCGTCCTGCCCGCTCCCAGGCCCGCAGCCGCTCCCGCGGCACCACGCCCGGCGTGCCCAGCGCGGCGATCGCCACCGGCGCCGCCCGCCGCGCCGCCACGATCACGTGCCGGATGCCCTCGCCCAGCAGCGGGTTCGAGTGCCCGCCCGAATCGCCGACCACCATCAAACCGTCCCCGGTCAGCCGCTCCGGCGCCTCCTGGCTGGGGATGCGCCCGCTGTGCAGCTCCAGCAGCTCCGCGCCGGCCAGCCGTTCCGCCAGCGCCCGCTCCACGGGCGCGTACAGCTCGCGTGGGTTGAGGTCGGTGTCCGGCTGGATCAGGCCCACGCCGACGCGCACCCGCGTGCCCCCGCGCGGGAACGCCCACGCGTACCCGGACGGCGCCAGCCCGCCCACCAGGATCACCGCCTCGTCCTGACCGAACGCCGGCGCCGACAGCTCCTGCTCGTATCCCACCCCGACCCGCCGGAACCCCGCGTGCACCCGCGATTGCCGCGCGAGCAGGGCGTTGGTGCCGGTCGCGTCGACCGCCAGCCGGCAGCGCACGTGCCGCGACTCGCCGCCGTGCCGGAGCGTGAGCGCTCCCGTCCGCTCCAGCCGCGCGAGCGTCCCGTTCTCGATCGTCGCGCCGGCTGCCGCGGCCAGCTCCGCCAGATGGCGCCAGGTCGCGGTCACGTCGAGCGAGCAGCCGACCGGCCCGCCCCAGTCGATCGTGCAGCGGCTGTGCTGCGACTCGAACGACAGGCGCGAGATCGGGTGCCACAGCCGGTCGGGCAGGCCCAGCGCCCGCAGGTCATCCGGCCACGATCCCCCGGACGTCCTCACCGGCAGGCCGATCTCCGCGTTTCGCTCGCACACCAGCACCGCGAGGCCGGCCTCGGCCAGCGGTGCGGCCATCGCCAGCCCGGCAGGGCCCCCGCCCGCGATCACGACGTCGTATGCCTCCATCGGTCCAGAGTAGTCACCCGGCGCCGGGTAAGCTGCCGGGCGTGAGATCGAGGGAGCTCGACCGATTGCTCGAGGTGGCCGACGAGCTGGTGGATGCCCGCGCGGCACAGGCCCGCATGGAGTCGCTGCAGCAGGAGATCGCGCACGAGTCGGCGATCGCGGCGGCCGCGCCGGAGGTGGCCGCGGCCATCGCCGCGCGGCGCCCGCCGATCGAGCAGCTGGCCCGCGAGCTGGAGCACCAGTGGGTCGCCCAGGGACCGCTGGTCTCGATCTGGCAGCGGGCGGTGGAGCTGTCGCAGCTGGCGGAGGCCTCGGGCGCCGATCCCGCCGACTACCGGGCCGACATCGACCGCGCCCGCCAGCAGGTGGAGTCGGCGCGGCTGGAGACGCGCGACGTGCTCGACCGGCTCTGCACGCAGCGCGAGGCGCTGGCCGACGCGATCCTGGCCGCACCCTTCCCGCTGCCGACCCCGCCGCCGGTGCGCGACGACGGCCGCCCCGAGGCGGGCCGGCGTGACGCGCTGGACATGCTCGACCTGGCCGACGAGTCGATCGCCATGGCCGAGCACGAGCGCCACCGCGCGCGCCAGCGCATCTCCGAAGCGTCGGCTGAGATCGCCGAGCTGGGCGACCCGGCTGACCTGGCGGCCCGCGTGGCCGAGCTGGAGCAGCGGCTGCCTGACGTCGTCGAGCTACCCACCTCGGCGCAGCCGTCGGCGGGCATGCGGCTGCAGCGTGCGGGCGTCCGCACCACCGGCGCGGCCCGCGCGTGAGCGATGCCGTGCGGGCCGTCGACGCCGGCCTGCTGGAGCCGGCGCTGGCGCTCGCCCACGACGAGACGCTCGGGCGCGATCCCGGCGCTGCCACGTTGCTGCTGTGGCGCACCCGGCCGGCGGTCGTGATCGGCCGCTTCCAGCGCGCCGACTGGGAGGTCGACCCGGCCGCCTGCGCCGGCCGTGGGGTGGGGGTGTGGCGGCGCTTCACCGGCGGCGGCGCCGTGTACCTCGACCGCGGCACGCTCTGCATCGCGCTGGCGGCGCCGCCCGGCCACCCCTGGTCACAGCTGGACGTGCCCGGGATGTACGCCCCGTTGCTGGACGGCATCGTGCGCGCGTGCCGCGCGCAGGGAGTCGCTGCCGAGCGCGACGAACGCACCGTGCGCGTGGGTGGCCGCAAGGTCACCGGCATCGCCGCACACCACGGGCGCGGCGGCGTGCTTGTGCACGGCACGCTCCTGATCGACGCCGACCTTGAGTCGCTGCGGGCCTGCCTGGCAGGGCCGCGCGGCGGTGATCTGGGCGGTGCGCCGCGGCCGGCGCCGAGCCGCCCCGACCACGTCCAGAACGTCGGCGGGGACGGCTGGGAGGCTGCGCTGATCACCGCCTTCGAGGCGCGGCCGGAGCCACTCGATGCCGACCGTGCCGAGCGCGCCGCGGTGCTCGCGGCCCAGAAATACCACGACCCGGCGTGGCACGCCGGGTCGTGGATGGAGCTGACTTCGCCCGAGGTTAGGGCGCTGCTGCCGTCCGCTAGATCAGCGGGATCAGCTGGTTCAGCAAGTTTGTGATCGACGAGGTGAGCAGCGCGAGCGTGGCGACGATGGAGATCGTGATCACGGTCAGAACAACCGCGTACTCCGCCATGGTCTGCCCGCGTTCCTCGTGAGCCACTGCCTCTGGGTGGTTCATGGTCTGGTCTCCTCCAGCTTGCGTTCGGAGACGGCCACCCGCGATAAGAACCGATGAGTAGCGAACTGAATCGGGCAGACGCCTCCCGCTATTTATCGTCCGGAAGGGTGCCCCCCGGCTATCCCCCTATGGGGGATCTACCCCTGCCCCGATCTCCGAGGAGGGTCGAGATCGGCTACGCGAGGCCCTGGCGGGCTTCGCTGACCAGCGTGACCGCCTCGGGGAACAGCAGCCGGATCGCGTCTCGCACCTGCATCGCCTGCTGGTCAGGATCGCCGCTCAGCTCGAGCCGGCCGATCGCGGCCACGGTCATGCTGACCGCCAGGTTGATCGCCTGATCCGCGAACGCCACCTTCTGCTGCTGCTGGGCCTGCTCCATGAAGCCGGCCAGCTGCCGCTGGATCTCCTCGGGGTCACCACCGCCGAACATGGGAAACGGGAAGTCGCTCATTCCTGGGACGATACCGCGTAGACGCCGTCCAGCACTGTGTCCGGGTCGGGCAGCGGGCTGGCCTCGGCGTCGGCCACGCCCTTCTCGATGGTGGCGCGCACCTCGGCTTCGATCGCGGCTTGCTCGTCGTCGGTCAGGTCCTGGTTCACCTGCAGCCAGGCCCGGTACCGGTCGACCGGGTCGCGCGCCGTGAACTCCTCGACCAGGCTCCTGGGGACGTACGCGGCGTCGTCGTGGACGGCGTGGCCCTCCATTCGCAGCGTGATCAGCTCCAGCAGCGTGGGGCCGCCGCCGGCGCGTGCCTTCTCGATGGCGCGGGCCGCCTCGCGGTAGACGGTCAGCACGTCGGTGCCGTCGACGACGATGCCCTCGAAGCCGTAGGCGGGGCCGCGGTCGGCGAGGTGCTCGCATGCGAACGACAGCGAGTTGGGCGTCGAGTAGGCGTACTGGTTGTTGTCGATGATGTAGACGATCGGCAGGCCCCGCACGCCGGCCAGGTTCATCGACTCGTGCATGTCGCCGCGCGCGGCGGCGCCGTCGCCGCACCAGCCGACCGCAACCCGCGGCTCGCGGCGCAGCTGGAAGGCCAGCGCCATGCCCGTGATGACGGGGATCATGGCCGGCAGGTGGCTGACGCCCGCCAGCAGGCCCACCCCGGGCGAGAAGTCGTTGGTGCGCAGATTCGAGTCGCGACCGCCGGTGGCGCCGCCCGAGCGGCCCATGTACTGGCAGAAGAGCGCGGCCGGGTCGACGCCGCGGACGACGTGGACGCCCATGTTGCGGTGCAGCGGCGACGCCACATCGTCCTCACCCATCGCGCTGGCGACGCCCACGGACGCCGCCTCGTTGCCACGGCCCGTGTAGTAGCTGCCGGGGAGCCGGCCGGCCTTGAACAGCAGGTTGCCCCGCTCCTCGATCGTGCGCGTGGCCAGCATGTCGCGGTAGAGGCGCAGCAGGCGATCGCGGTCGAGGCCGGCCTGCGACGCGTCGGTCGCGGACAGGACGGGCTCGGCTTGGCGGATCGCGGACATGGTGCGGGGCAGGATACCGGTGTCGGAGCGCTACACGCCGCGATCGGCGGCCACGTACGTGCCCAGCCGGGCCAGACGATCGTCCCACTCGCCGCCCGCCTGGACGATCCAGGCCACCGCCTGCTCGAGCGGCTCGGGCGTGACCGTGTAGCGGGTCTCGCGTCCCTCGCGGCGCGATGCCACCAGGCCGGCGGCCGCGAGCTGGGACAGGTGCTTGGCCACGGCCTGCCGGCTGATCGGCAGCTCGCGGGCCAGCTGGGTGGCGGTGGCGCCGGTTCCGCCCAGCAGCCCCAGCATGCGCCGGCGGCTGGGGTCGGCCAGCGCCGAGAAGGTGGCGCCGATGGCGTCGCTCATGCCGCCGCCAGCGCCTGCAGGTCGGTGCGGTGGGAGGGGCCGGTCAGCAGATCGGAGAAGGCATCGACCGTGATCAGCTCGCGTTCGATCACCGAGATGCGCGATCCGTCGTGCTCGGGCGTCACCTCGATCTCGACCGTCGAGGGCGGGCCGTCGGGCGGGGCGTACCAGACGAAGCGCAGCCGTCGCGGCGCGTCGACCTCCTCGACTACGCCGTGGCGCTCGCCGCCGTCGTCGCCGACCACGCGCACCGGCGCGCCGGGGGTGGGGTCGAGCTCGACCCGTTCCGCGAACCACTGCTCGAGGTGCTCGGGCTCGGTCACCAGCTCCCAGGCCCGCTCGGGGTCGACCGGGACGGTGATCTCTCGTTCGACCGTGCCTTCGTCCGACATCGCTCCTCCTCGACGTGCAACCTAAAGGTTGCGAATCTGTGGCGGCCACGCTAGCATGCGCAACTCATTGGTTGCACTATACAGGAGGCACGCGATGTCGCCGGTGATTCCCATGGTGATCGAACAGACCGGCCGCGGCGAGCGCTCGTTCGACATCTACTCGCGGCTCTTGAACGACCGCATCATCTTCCTGGGCACCCCCGTCACCCCGGAGGTGGCCAACCTGATCGTGGCCCAGATGATCCACCTCGAGTCCGACGAGCCGGAGAAGGACATCAGCCTCTACATCAACTCGCCGGGCGGCGACGTCTACGCCGGGCTGGCCATCTACGACACCATGCGCTACGTGCGCTCCGACGTGCAGACGATCTGCTTCGGGATGGCCATGTCGATGGGCGCGATCCTGCTGGCGGGCGGTGCCAAGGGCAAGCGGATCGCGCTGCCCAACTCGAAGATCATGATCCACCAGGGCCACACCTCGGGCTTCGAGGGCCAGGCCACCGACGTCGAGATCCGGGCCCGCGAGATCCTGTCGCTGCAGAAGCGGATGGAGGAGATGCTGGCGTCGGACACCGGGCACACGCCGGAGCGGATCCACGAGGACACCCAGCGCGACAACTTCATGGACGCCGAGCAGGCCAAGGAGTACGGGCTGATCGACCGGGTGATGGACCTGCGGATCAGCAACGGCAAGCGGGCCGCCGGGCTGGGGTAGCGCCGGCGGGGGGTCGTCACGCGGTCGCATCCTCGGGTCACACCGCCCGCCCGGCCATGCAACGCCCGTCGCGGCCTTTACAGAGTCAAACACCGACTCGAGCGGCGGGGGCGGACCGGCACGGAACCGTGATCAGTCGTTATCGCACCGTGATGCGCGTCCGCATGGCTGCGAGATGACCGGGCCGGGGCCGTGATGTTCGTGCCGGAGCCGCGATGCGAACTGTTGCTGGATGGTGGTGGGATCGTGGCCGCGGCGTGATGTTCGTCGCACAATTCGCTGTCACGCGCGGGTCACGGCTCGTACTTCTTCAGGATCACACAGCCGTTGTGGCCGCCGAGGCCCATCGAGTTCGACAGCGCCACCCGCACGTCCGCATTCCGCGCCTCGTTCGGTACGTAGTCGAGGTCGCACTCCGGGTCGGGCGTGCGGTAGTTGATCGTCGGCGGGATCACCCCGTGGTGGATGGTCAGTGCCGACGACAGCGCCTCGATCGCGCCGGCCGCCCCGAACAGGTGGCCGATCATCGACTTGATCGACGACACCGCCATGTCGTAGGCGTGGCTTCCGAACACCGTCTTGATCGCGAGCGTCTCGGCCGAGTCGTTGTAGGGCGTGCTGGTGCCGTGCGCGTTGATGTAGTCGACCTCCTCCGGCGCCACGCCGGAGCTGGCGAGCGCCGCCCGCATCATCTCGATCACGCCCACCGACTCGGGGTGCGGCGTGGCCACGTGGTAGGCGTCGTTCGACGCGCCGTAGCCGGCCACCTCGCAGTAGATCTTCGCGTCGCGCCGCAGCGCGTGGTCGAGCTCCTCCACCATCACCACCGCCGCGCCCTCGGCCATCACGAAGCCCGACCGGGTCGCGTCGAACGGCCGTGAAGCGGCGGCCGGGTCGTCACGGCCGTCTGCCAGCGCTCGCATGGAGCAGAACCCGGCCAGGATCAGCGGCACGATCGCCGACTCGGTGCCACCGGCCAGGATCGCGTCGGCCTGGCCGCGCTTGACCACCTCCGCGGCATCCCCGATCGCATGCGTGCCGCTCGCACACGCCGACACGATCGCGTAGTTGGCGCCGCGCCAGCCCAGCTGCGTGGCCACGTGGCTGGTGGTGGTGTCGACGAGCATGTTCGGCAGCCAGTGGGGCGACACCCGCTCACGGCCGCGCTCCTCGAGCACCTTCTGCTGGTCGAGCACCTGCGGCAGCCCGCCCACCGCGCTGCCGATGATCACCCCGGCCCGCGACGGGTCGATGTCCTCGATCCCCGAGTCGCGCGCGGCCTCCATCGCCGCGCCCACCCCGAAGTGCACGTTCGGGCCGGTCTTGCGCGCCTCCTTGACCGACATCGCCAGCGTCGGGTCGAAGTCCTTCACCTGCGCCGCGATGTTGACGGGGTACTCGCTGGCGTCGAAGTTGCTGATCACCTCGACGCCGCTGACGCCAGCCACCAGGTTCGCCCAGGTGGTGGGGACGTCGTTGCCGACCGGTGTGACCGCACCCAGGCCGGTGATTACCGCACGCCGCATTGTGGCGTAAGACGGCCGGTTGCCCGCACGGGTTGCGTCGCTCAGAGTCGGATCTGACCGTCGCCGACCACGACGTACTTGGTGGTGGTGAGCTCCTCCAGCCCCAGCGGCCCGCGCGCGTGCAGCCGGTTGGTGGAGATGCCGATCTCGGCGCCCATGCCGTACACCGCGCCGTCGGTGAAGCGGGTGGATGCGTTCACGTAGACGGCGGCGGCGTCGACCTCACGCGTGAAGCGCTTGGCGGCGGCGGCGTCCTCGGTCACGATCGCCTCGGAGTGCCCGGTGCCGTAGCGGTCGATGTGCTCGAGCGCCTGATCGAGGTCGTCGACCACCCGCAGGGCGATCTTCATGTCGAGGAACTCGGTCGCCCAGGCCGACTCGCCGTCGAGCACCTCCACGCCCTCCGCCGTGAGCGCCTCGGTCAGCGGGCCGACCAGCTGCTCCTGGTCGCGGTGCACCAGCACCGTCTCGGCGGCATTGCACACGCCCGGCCGCTGCACCTTGGCGTTGACCGTGATGGCAATCGCCTTGGCCGGGTCGGCCGCGGCGTCGATGTAGACATGGCAGTTGCCGCCGGCCGCAGCCAGCACCGGGATCCGCGACGTCTCGAGCAGAAACTTCTTCAGCTCCTCGCCGCCGCGGGGGATCACCACGTCGGCCGCGGTGGGATCGGCCAGCAGGCTGTTCAGCTCGGCGCGGTCGGTGCCCAGCAGCTGCACGGCGTCGGCCGGCAGCCCGGCCGCCGACAGCGTCTCGCGCATCAGGTCGGCCAGCGCCCGGTTGGTGTGCTCGGCCAGGCGCGAGCCGCGCAGGATGCAGGCGTTGCCGGCCTTCAGGCACAGCATGGCCGCGTCCACGGTCACGTTCGGCCGGGCCTCGTACACGATCAGGACGACACCCAGCGGTACGCGCAGCTTGGTCAGGCGCAGGCCGTTCTCCAGCGTCTGGGTGCGCAGCACCGCGCCGGACGGGTCGGGCAGCGCGGCGATGTCGAGGACGGCGGCGGACAGCGCATCGGTGCGGACCTCGTCCAGGGTCAGCCGGTCGCGGATCGCCGGGCGCTCGCCCTCGGCCGCCGCCAGGTCGAGCCGGTTGGCCGCGACCAACTCGTCGCGGCGCTCCCCGATCGCGGCCGCCACCGCCGCCAGCGCCCGGTCCTTCTCGGCGCGGCCGAGCGGGGCAAGGGCGCGCGCCGCCTCGCGCGCCCGCGCGGCCACTCCGGGTGATGTGATGGTGCTGCTCACAGCACCACAAGGTTATCGCGGTGCACCGCTTCATCCACCCCACGTGTGCCCACCAGCTGCCGCAGGTCGGCGGCCGCGTACCGTGAGATGCCCACGGCGAACGGCTCGCCCGCCCGGCAGATGTGCACCGCATCGCCGGCCGCGAACGTGCCCTCCACCGACAGCAGGCCGACCGCCAGCAGGCTGGTGCCGTTTCCGACAACGGCGCGCCTGGCGCCGGCGTCCACCTCGAGACGTCCGTGCACCGGCTTGCCGTAGCGCACCCACAGCTTGTAGGCGGAGAGCGGGCGCGGGTCAGGCTTGAAGCGGGTGCCGCCGGCGGCGCCGGCCGCCGCTGCAGCCAGCGCGCCGGGCCGGTGCCCGGAAGCGATCACGGCGGCCACGCCGCCGGTGCTGGCCATCTCGGCCGCGACCAGCTTCGAGCGCATCCCGCCCGACCCCCACGAGCTGCGGCCGCCGTCCAGCTCCAGCCGCTCCAGCAGTCGGTGGTCGTCCACCTCGGCGATCGGCGCCGCGCCGGGGCGGCGCGGATCGCGGTCGTGCAGGCCGTCGATGTCGGTCAGCAGCACCAGCAGGCGCGCCTTCAGCAGCACCGCCACCTGGGCCGCCAGCGCGTCGTTGTCGCCGAAGGTGATCTCGTCGGTGGCGGTCGAGTCGTTCTCGTTGACGACCGGCACCCTCCCCCAGCGAAGCAGCGTCTCCAGCGTGCGCCGCGCGTTCAGGTAGCCGTCGCGGCGGTGGATGTCGCCGACCGTCAGCAGCACCTGGGCGCACCGCAGGCCGCTCCGGCCGAGCGCAGCCTCCCAGCGGCGCAGCAGCAGCGACTGGCCGATCGCCGACGCCGCCTGCAGCTCGGGCAGGCGCCGCGACCGCTGCTCCCGCCCGAGTGAGCCCAGGCCCATCGCGATCGCTCCGGAGCTGACAAGCACCACCGGTGTGCCGGCGCCGGTCAGCGCCGCCACGTCGGCGGCGACCTGGGCGAACACCCGCGGGCGGGCGCGGCCCCTGGCATCGACCAGGGTGCTCGAACCGATCTTGACGACGACGGTGCCGCGGCCCATCGCGGCAGGATACGGCCGTCGCTTCCGAACGGAGATGATTGATCGATATCTCTCGCGAGCCTGGGCGCTGCGATCGGTTTGAGGTCAACGACCGCTGGGGTGGCTACGGCTGCGAACCGTCGCCTCGCGGCGTCCTCGGTCGCGCCAATATTCCCGATATTGACGCTCCCTCCATTCGCGATCTGCGTGATCGCAGATCGCTCATGATCGGTGCAAGTCGTTCCGACTTGCACCTGCGCGAGACTCGGCTC